>JABJOY010000034.1 GCA_018664075.1 Porticoccaceae bacterium
CGGTGCTAAACAAAGCCGGTATTGAGATGGTGCACGAACTGCCAGGGGTAGGTGAGAATCTGCAGGATCATCTAGAATTTAATTTTCAATATAACTGCAAACAGCCGATCAGCTTAAATGGCAGTCTGGGCCTGTTTAGCAAAGCATTGATTGGTCTGCGCTGGCTATTATTTAAAACCGGGTTGGGGCGCAGCAATCATTTTGAATCCTGTGCTTTTATTCGTTCCAGAGCCGGGGTCAAGTGGCCGGATATCCAGTATCATTTTTTGCCCGGGGCCGTGACCTATGATGGCTCTGTGGCTTTTAAAGGTCATGGCTTTCAGGTCCATGTTGGCCACAATAAACCCACCAGCCGCGGCCATGTGCATGCGCTGTCCGGGGATATTAAACAGCATCCGGAGATACTGTTTAACTATCTGCAAACTGAGCATGACAGACAGGGTTTCCGCGACTGTGTGCATCTGACCAGAGAGATTATGCGTCAACCTGCTATGGATGAATTTCGTGGCGACGTCATTCAACCTAGCCCGCAAGTGCAGACTGATAAGGAGATTGATGCCTTTGTTCGCGAGTCCGTGGACAGTGCCTACCACCCCGCGGGCACCTGCAAAATAGGTACGGACAACATGGCAGTGGTGGATAAGGATCTGCGTGTCCATGGTATTGCCAATCTGCGGGTGATTGATTCATCGGTATTTCCAACCGTGCCCAATGGCAATCTTAATGCGCCAACCATGATGCTGGCGGAACGGGGGTCGGATCTGATTAAAGGTTGTGATATCAAGCCGTCTTCTCCAGCTGACAACTATATTGATAAACAATGGCAAGAGCGGCAAAAAGAGGGCGTGCCATTAAGACCTGCTTAGAATCAATAGCAATAACATTACCTAATACAGAGCAATTGCAAAGGGGCAGCATATGAAACCAGTCTGTTTAATTATAGGAGCCGGAGCAGGTATCGGCGGCAATGTGGGCAAGCGTTTTGCCGCAGAGGGTTTTCACTCTGTTCTATGCCGCCGCCGTGATCAGCAGGGTCTTGATCAGCTGGTCGAAGATATCAGGGCAGATGGCAATGATGCCTCAGGATTTTTGCTCAATGTGGTAGAACCTGATGCCATTGAAAATATGGTGGCTTTGGTAGAAAAGGATATTGGCCCCATTGAGGTGGTGGTCTATAACCTTGGCGCCCAGATCGGTGATCGGGCATTGGCAGACACATCTTACAAAGCCTTTGAGATGGGCTGGCGCATCGGGACTCTGGGTTTATTCCGCGTTGCTTCATGTCTGTGTCCATTAATGGAAAAGCGCGGCACTGGCACAATATTGGTGACATCTGCCACTGCTGCGATGCGGGGCAATGGTGGCCAGCACTCCCATGCTGCGGCGATGGGCGGACGGCGTATGCTGTGTCAGTCCCTCAATGCCGAGTTTGGCCCCAAGGGCATTCATGTGGCTCATATTCTGATTGATGGTGCTGTCGATGCCCCCGATACCCTGGGCAAGATGCTTGGCGCGGAACAGTTTCAGGCCCTGCGTGAAAGCCGTGGTATGGAACATGACGGCCTGATGTTACCGGCCAGAATTGCCGATACCTATTTGCATCTGGCCCAGCAGCATAGATCCACCTGGACCCATGAGATGGATCTGCGCTCGTTTGCTGATCTGCCTTGGTGGAACCACTAGTCTTAATACAGGCGATTATCTCCCAGTGGCACCTCTAAGGTATTGGGGTCGGTCTTGTCGGGGCCGCCAATCATTTCATCGTAGGAGCTGCTGTGCCTGAGTACCGTCTCTGTGGCTGATACTTCGCACAGTAGCTTTTGCAGTTCGATCAGGTTGTGGGATTTAAGGAAGGCACCTTTGCTGTCGGTGATGTAATGTTCTTCGCCATCAATAATTGCCGACACCATGTAGAGGCTTAAATCAATCGAATGAAAGATCAGCTTGTCGATAACGAAGTACTTTTTGAGCTTAGTAATGGACATGGACATCTGGGGTACCTATTGGCGGCCATACCTAAGTTTTAACTTAAGTTTGTAACTGGAGTTTACGCCTAGGCCTGCAATTCAGATGATTTTTCCTGATGCAAACTTTGCAGCCGGCTTTAGCTATACCACTGGCAGGCATGTATAATAATGGACGACAAAAGTACTATACGTCTACAGGGGGCGACTATGAATACTTTTAAAGGATTAAAGCTATTATTGCTGGGCTGCATAATTACACTAACATCAATTGCTGGCGCATTTGCTGAGGACGGTGCCGAAAGCAAAGCAACCACAATTTCATTTATCCGTCCTACAGATGTGATGACTATTGGTCAAAAAGTAAAGTTATCGGTTGATGGCAAAGAGATTGCCAAGCTGGGCCATAATAAAGTGGCAGTTTATGAAACTGACAAAGGCAAGCATAAGTTTGAGACTAAAGTGGGCCTGAGTTTAGCCGTTCCCGTTACTGGTTTTGGTGGTGCCAAGAAATTCAAGTCTAAAGTTAATCTGGATAAGGGTCAGCACTTCTTTAAGATTGAATTTAAGGCTGCAATGATGGGCGGAAAGCACCTTATTATTGAAATTGATGAGGCCGAATATAACGAGTTATTCTCTAAGATTTAATCAATAGTAACGAAGCCTCCGGAAAGCGGGGGCTTTTACAGTCTAAAACTTTAAAAATACAATCCAACAAACTAACCCAATAAAAAAACCAATACTCAAAGTCAAAATTATGCCAATCCAACTGTTTAAATGCCTGCTGGTATGGGTCACCCTCTGCATCCTTATCTCGTCCCAGACCTTTGCGGCGATAAAAATTGATGGTGTTCTGGATGAGCATGAATGGGCTGAGGCAACGGTATATGGTGATTTTGTAACGGTAGAGCCACTTACTGGTGACCCGGCAAAATATGCCACTGAAGTGCGCATGATCACCAATAAAGATGGTATCTTTGTGGGCTTTAAGAACTATCAGCCCGCATCGGTAAAGCGGGTCAATCGTCAGTTTCCGCGGGATGCTCAGATTGAGGCTGATCGCAATGTGGTGAGTATTGATTTTGATGGCACTGCACTGGCTGGTTATGACTTTACTGTGGGCTCGGTGAATTCCCAGCAGGATGGCATAGTGACACCCGGCGACTATTCGGGAGACTGGGACGGTACCTGGTATTCTCAGACCTCTGCTGAGGGTGATTACTGGTACAGCGAAATCCAGATTCCCTGGACGGTGGCGCCAATGAATAATACCGGCGAAGGGCGCAAGGAAATTGCGGTCTGGTTTGCCCGGGTGGTGTTCAATGAGTCTCTGCGTTTTGCCTACCCCAATGCCTATTACAGCCGCAGTACCTTTATGGAGGACTGGCACAGACTCGAGGTAGATCAGGTCAGTGCATCGACGCTAGATTGGTTCCCCTTTGTCAGTTACAGCAATGATCTGCAAAACACCCCAGCCACAGATACAGAGGAGTTTAATGTTGGGCTGGATTTTGTCTGGCGGCCCAACAGCAGCACCCAGTTAACCGGTGCGCTAAAACCGGATTTTGGTCAGGTGGAGAGTGACGATCTGGTGGTTAATTTTTCCGCCTTTGAAACCTATGTCAGTGAGAAGCGGCCTTTCTTCACGGAAAATCAGTCGCTGTTTGATGCCGCTGTGCCCAACGATGACCGCATGCTCTATACCAGACGTATCGGTTCCGGCCCATCGGGCAGCAATGGTGGGCTGGTGGATATTGATATTGCGGCAAAGGTGACCCATTTCGGTGAGAATACTGATCTGGGTTTGTTTGTGGTCAGGGAAGATAGCGCTAACCAGAGCTATGGCGGCGATTTTTTATCCAGCCGCATTCAGCATAAAACCGGCGGCCTGACTCTGGGTCATCGACTAACCTATGTTGAGCGGGATCTATTGCAGCGAGATGCCACTGTGCAGCAGCTGGATATGATCTGGCAGAAAAATCATCAGGTGCAGGTGCGTGCGCAACTGCTGCACAGTGATATCCAGCAGCAGGGCAATAACTACAATGACCAGCAGATTATTAATAGTCAGGATATTGCCGGCTGGGCGAGCTGGTCCTATGCCCCCAGTGATAACTGGTCCCAGAGACTCCATGCCTACTATTATGGCGACCAGTTCGATATGAATGATATGGGCTATATGAAGCGCAATGGCTACAGCGAGTTGTTTGGCCGCACACGCTATGATCGTCTGCAATATGGCGATGATTCAAATTTGCTGTCCGGTTTTACTATTTTTGAATATGGCTACACTGAAAATACCGATGGCAAAAAATTGGCTCTCTGGGCAGAGTGGCAACAGACTTGGATCTATAAATCCACCCGCAGTCTTTATTTGGAGGCAGGGGCCTCTGGGGATAGTTGGGATGATCGTATTACGCGGGGCAATGGACTCTATGCAGAGGATGCAGGCTATTGGCTGAAGGCCAAGTATGAAAGTCCCAGGGGTGATAGCTTTGGCTACAATAGTAGTATTGAAGTCGACCATGGGGGCGCGGATAAACGCACAGTAACGGTTGATTTTAACCCCCAGTACTATATATCTGACCGGGTGACATTGGGTGGACAGCTGAGCTATGCCAATATTCAGACTTGGTTGATTTGGGACTTTGACCAGCAGCAGCTGGCCCGTTATCACACCGAGCGCTACGGTGCCGATCTGCGCTTTGACTGGTATCCATCGAGCCGTCAGGAAGTGCGTCTTAAGTTTCAGTGGGTGGGTATAGATGCCCAGATGATTTCCGGATATGAGTTGGATAACAATGGTGGCCTGGTCGCTTCCAGTCAGGCTTCATCTGATTTTAGCCTCAGCGATACCGCATTGCAGATTCGCTATCGCTATCAGCTAGCGCCATTGTCTGATGTGTTTTTAGTCTACAGCCGCGGTGGAAACTTTGGCAGTGATGATGGTGATGAGGGGCCAGAGTCTCTGCTGCAGGATGGCTGGAGTCAGGTGCAGGTTGAGTCTGTAATTGCCAAGATTCGCTATCGGTTTTAGGTCAATCTGGTATTCCTCCAGAAAATAAAAAGCCCTCATGAAGAGGGCTTTTTATTTTGTCCAGATACTTCTTGTGGCCTGCTTATACCAGCTGCATAGCCATATAGATCAGGCAGGCAGTTGAGGCTACCCAGACCACCGAGCGCACGACATTGGTGCCAGCCATATACAGAGGCACATAGATTACCCGTAGGACCAGCCAGTAGGTTGCGGTGGCACTGATATCAACCTCAATCTGCATCGACAGCAGACAAAGAGCCAGAAACGGCACCAGGCCAACTTGCAGATTGGCCCCGGCGCGGTCAACCCGCTGCTGCAAAATGCTGGTGTCAATTGGCTCATCGCGGCTCGACAGCAGCCAGGCCATGTTCTTCAGGTTGATGGACATGGGCAGAAGCCACAGCTGCACCATTGCAAGAGCGAGACTGTAAATAATGATATCGACCATTGGGTGTTTTCCTTTTTGTTATGGGGTGATGGATTGGGTGACTTGATAAAGAAATTTTGAATACCTAAATCGCTCTGTGTTAATGCCCATGTAAGCCGGCAATGTTGCAATAAAATCTGATCCTTCCAGGGTATTTAAAAGCTTCCATTTTCGTTCTTCGGTACCATAAAAGGCAGGCTCATAGATGCTGTTGCGCAGAACCAGCAAATTATTAACAAAATCGACCATAATATACTGACCGTCGAAACCTACTGTTGTGATAATGGCGTTAGCTGGTGGATATACGCTGCCATCGTCCTGTTGTACAGGCGGCACGGTCCAGAACTGCAGACCATAACTGCGAGTTCCGCCAAATGTGTCAGTGTTAAGTGCATCCACCGCGACATTTTTTATGCTTTCTATATAGCTTGCTGGTACGACCTGCTCTCCATCCCAGGCCCCATTATTGAGTAGTAGTTGACCAAATTTCGCAAAGTCTCTAATGGTGGCGTCAATGCAGCAAAAAGAGAGATAGTTACCGTCCACCTGACCGGTGGGATCATTATCCTGCCACCATTCGGCATCCATTCCAATTTTGGAAAACAGATTAACATCAGCATAGGTTTCAAGATCTTGCCCAGTAGCTTGATATAGGATCTCGCCCAGCAGCATACTGTCGCAATTGGAGTAGGACCAGGTTCCCGATTGACCAACCCCACCTTCTGATAACGTTCGGTTTATACAGTCATCAAGTTGGTTGTCGAAGTACATTATATCGCTGTCATCAAGACCATTGGTGCATGTCGCGAGCGTTGTCTCACCCTGATTTAGACAGATCATTTCCAAGCCAGATCTCATGTCGAGTAGATTGCGCAAGGTAATTTGAGCGCGATCATCGTCGGCCCACTCATCTATAAAATCGGAGGCACTCTGGTCCAGAGATTCAATAAAGTCCTGCCCGATAGCTATTCCGATCAAAACGCTGGCAAATGATTTTGCCGTCGACCAAGAGGTAACCAGACTATCTTTGTCTCTGTTACCAAAACGAGTTTGTGCGCTCGGGCCCTCAGGGTCGAGTAACCCTTCGTTTATTAAGGTCGACTCCTCGTTAGTCGCAATACCTCTGTAGCGCTCATAGACCAGCTTGTTATCTTTGATTACCACAGCGGCCTGAGTGTAGGTTCCATCGGCAAAGGCTGTGTCGAAAGCTTCTGAGAGCAGGGTTGAATTCATGCCAACAGACTCAGGGCTGGCTTCCTCCCAGATAGAATTATCAACAATATCGTCCTGTACTGGATCGCCCTGTACTGGATCGCCCTGAGTTTGATTGTTTGAGGAGTTGCCACCGCCTCCGCAGGCCGTTAGCAGTAAAGAAGTAATGACCAGAATAAGAGGCAATTTCATAGATCTACCGACTATTTTTATTATTGTGCCCACAAACCTATCATTAAACTATCTCATTTGGCTAGTCAGGGTCTGTTTTTTTAACCTGTAGCAATTAGCAACCCAGCTGCGCCAAGATACCCTTTTGGCGTATGATCCCATGAATCCGACCAGTGATAGACTGGAAAAAACGACAGCAGATCAGAGATGTTTTATGGCAGATGCAACCAACAACCATTTTAACCAGCCCCTTGGCGGCAATGAGATGCCAAGATTTGCGGGTCAGGCGAGCTTCTTTAGATTGCCGGTACAGCAAGGTGCGGCGGGCCTTGATGTGGCGCTGCTGGGTATGCCCGTGGATATAGGCACGAGCAATCGCAGTGGCAGCAGATTTGGTCCCCGAGAGATCAGAACAGAGTCTGTATTGGTGCGTCCCTATGGCATGGCCACCCAGGCTGCGCCCTTTGACTCCTTTCAGGTGGCTGATATTGGTGATGTGGCAGTCAACCCATACAATCTGTTAAAAACCGTGGATGCTATTGAGGCGGCGGTGGATGGGGTGTTAGCCGCTGGGGCCAAACCTGTATCTGTGGGTGGTGACCATACTTGCACCTTGCCGGTGCTGCGATCCATTGCCAAAGTTTATGGTCCGGTGGCACTGATTCATATTGATGCCCATGCCGATATTAATGATGAAATGTTTGGGGAAAAGATTGCCCATGGCACAGTGTTTCGCCGCGCGATAGAGGAAGGCTTGATTGAAACTGCCAAAATGTTTCAGATTGGCCTCAGGGCTACCGGCTATGCGGCAGATGATTTTGACTGGTCGAGGGAGCAGGGCGCTACAGTGATTACCGCGGAAGAATGCTGGTATAAATCTCTGGCGCCATTAATGGATCAGATCCGCGATACCATAGGCCCGGACACACCCGCTTATTTAACCTTTGATATTGATGGCCTGGACCCCTCCGTAGCACCCGGAACTGGCACCCCGGAGCCAGGTGGGTTATCGGCCTCACAGGGACTGGAGATTATCCGCGGTTGCTACGGCCTCAATCTAGTGGGCTGTGATTTGATGGAAGTGTCGCCGCCCTACGACACCACAGGTAATACCTCATTGCTGGCCGCTAACCTGCTATTTGAAATGCTCTGCAGTTTGCCCGGCTGTATCCGCCGCCGCTAGGGCTACTTCAGGGGTGCTGGCACGCCTTCAAACACCGTGCCCCAGATTTTTATATCTTTAATGCGCTTGGGGGCGACTCGGTAAGGGTCGGACTCAAGTATGGTGAAATCAGCGTTTTTGCCGGCGCGAATCGACCCAATTTTATCTTCCCAGCCCATCACCCAGGCTGCATCAATGGTAATAGCACGCAGGCCAGCCTCCAGGCTCACTCGCTCATTTTTGCCAGTTAGATTGCCATTGATGGTAACGCGGTTAACCGCCGCAGAGACCAGAGTTAAAGGCTCCAGCGGTGCCATTGGGCTGTCGGAGTGAAAGGCAAAGGGCATACCCAGTCGCTCTAGTGACCCGAGCCGAACCATCTGGTTGCCGCGGTCGGCGCCAAGCCACTGGTCGCTGTAGATATCGCTGAGAATAAAATGGTAGTAGGGGTTGGCGGACACCACAGCGCCCAATTCTGCCAGCTGGCGGTTTTGATCTTCAGTGGTGTAGGCAAAATGCTCCAGCGACAGACGATGATCAGCAGTGGGTGTGTTGGCCTGTAATGTCTTAAGCAGATTAATCAACATCTCGGCACTGCCATCGCCATTGGTATGAGCATGAATCTGATAGCCTTCGTCCCAGAAAGCCTGAGCCCATTTCTCGGTAACATCATGGGGGACCATCCACACACCTTTGTGGCCATCGATATAGCCGGGAAACATAAACTGCGCCAGCCCACTGTAAATAGCGCCATCGATCATCAGCTTAAACCGGCGATCAAACATCACTCGATGGCTGCTTTCTGCGCGCCATTTGTCCACCTGCTGTAACGCTTGTTCGATTGTCTGCTTGCGGGCAATAAAGTCGGTAATAATTGGCGTCAAAATAACTCGTGCAGGGGCCTGTGTGCTCTCGACGGTGTGGCGGATCAGGCTGATTTCCGCATCTGGGTTACCGAATACACCGGTGCCCATATCCAGCGCTGTTGTCACACCGCCCTGATGCACCATCTGGATAAAGTTTTCCATACCTTTGCCAAAGCGTGCAGGGTCAAACAGAAAGGGCATTTTGGGTATTAGCGCATACATACCATTTTCATAAAAGTGGCCCCTTGACCAGTTGGTCAGCGGGTGGCCCACTAGGTCCGCTTCGGTAACGCCCAGTAGATCAAGAGCTGCGTCATTGGCGATTAATTCATGGAAGGACCGATGCCACAGCATTAACGGTTGGTCGGGAAATAGCTCAGTCAACTCCTTGCGAAACAAGTAGCCATGCCACAGAGGATGGTAGCCCCAGGCAATAAAGGGAATGGTTTTGTCTGAATGCTGATTGGCCAGCTTTTTCAAGCGCTTGATATAGGCAGCTGGGCTTTTGGCGCCGGGAAAATCGCCGGTGGGCAATGACCAGTCATCTGGCGCAATAAACGCAAACTGAGTAAGCACCGCGGGCAGACTAGGGTGGACATGGGGGTCAATAAACCCGGGCATAATGACTTTGCCCTCAAAGCGCCGGTCAATCCGGCTATTGGTCTGGTTGGTCCAGCTGCTTAAGGATTTCAGACTACCCACGGCGACAATTTTACCCTTAGCGACTGCCACGGCAGTGGCCTCCGGAAGCGCGGGTTCCATGGTAATAATTTTCTTTGCGGTGTAGATCACCAGGTTATCAATGAGTTCTGGTGCATCCGAGGCTGCAGCGCTCCAGCTGGTGGGGCTAAGAAATAGGCATAAAATGGCGAGTATAATTATTGGTCTCATTGGGCGCACCGGACATTGTCATTATTATTAAGAGGTCGCTTTCTGATAGCCAAAATAGCTTGTTTTGGCCTAGTATGGCAACCAACAATAGAGTGAAAGATAACAATAATCACTAGGATAATATTTATTAGAGGAGTCACCGCATGAAGACCAAAGCAGCCGTTGCATTTGGTGCAGGTAAACCACTAGAAGTCGTAGAAGTCGATCTCGACGGCCCCCGAGCAGGGGAAGTTCTGGTTGAAATTAAAGCCACCGGTGTCTGTCATACGGACGCATTTACCCTATCCGGCGATGATCCAGAAGGTGCCTTCCCGGCAATTTTGGGTCACGAGGGTGCAGGCGTGGTGGTTGATGTGGGCCCGGGCGTAAAAAATCTAAAGCCCGGCGACCATGTGATTCCTCTATACACCGCTGAGTGTCGGGAATGTGATTTCTGCCTTAACCCAAAGACCAATCTCTGTCAGGCGGTGCGTGCTACCCAGGGGCAGGGCGTGATGCCCGATGGCACCAGCAGATTCTCTTTTGAAGGCAAACCCATCCTCCATTATATGGGTTGCTCTACCTTTTCTAATTACACCGTGCTGCCAGAAATCTCTCTGGCCAAGGTGCGTGAAGATGCGCCTTTCGACAAGATTTGTTATATCGGCTGTGGTGTTACCACCGGTATTGGCGCAGTGGCCTTTACTATGAAAGTCGAAGCTGGCTCCACAGTGGCGGTGTTTGGTCTGGGCGGTATCGGCCTCAATGTGATTCAGGGGGCCAAAATGGTCGGCGCCACCAGAATTATTGGTATTGATTTAAACCCAGCCCGCGCTGTACTGGGCAAGCAGTTTGGTATGACTGATTTCATAAACCCCCGCGAGGTGGAGAATGTGGTCGACCATATTATTGATATGACCGGCGGTGGTGTGGATTACAGCTTTGAGTGCATAGGTAATGTAGAGGTTATGCGTCAGGCGCTGGAATGCTGCCATAAAGGCTGGGGTGAAAGCTGTATTGTAGGTGTGGCTGGTGCCGGCAAAGAGATTGCTACCCGACCATTCCAACTGGTGACGGGCCGTTCCTGGCGCGGTACCGCCTTTGGTGGCGCTCGCGGTCGCACCGATGTACCCAAGATTGTGGACTGGTATATGGATGGCAAGATTAATATCGATGATCTGATTACCCATAAAATGCCACTGGAAGATATCAATAAGGCCTTTGATTTAATGCATGCGGGCGAGAGTATTAGATCAGTTGTTGAGTTTTAAGGCGGAATTCTAAATGACACTTGAAAAGATTGGCGCCAACCACAGCTTTGGTGGCCAGCAGCTGCGCTACAAGCATCAGTCCGCTGTGCTTAATTGCGAGATGACATTCTCCATTTATCTGCCACCTCAAGCCGAGCAGGGGCCAGTGCCAGTGCCAGTGCTGTATTGGTTATCTGGCCTGACCTGTACCGATGAGAACTTTGTGCAAAAGGCCGGAGCCCAACAGCATGCAGCAGAGCATGGTATTGCCATTGTCTGTCCGGATACCAGCCCCAGGGGCGAGGGCGTGGCCGATGACCCGGAAGGTGCCTACGATATGGGTCTGGGCGCCGGGTTTTATGTGAATGCCACCGAAGAGCCCTGGGCCAAGCATTACCAGATGTACAGCTATATAGTCGAAGAGCTGCCGACATTGATTAATGTCGAGTTTCCAATGGACAGTGCAAGGGCATCAATTTCAGGGCATTCCATGGGTGGCCATGGCGCGCTGACCATAGCGTTAAAGAATCCGGGCCAGTTTAAATCGGTGTCGGCATTTTCACCGATCTGTTCGCCGTTAAATTGCCCCTGGGGCGATAAAACTTTGGGCAACTATCTTGGCAGCAACCGCGATACCTGGGCCCAGTACGATACTGTAGCTCTGGTAGGTCAGGCCACAGAGCATCTGCCGGTGCTGGTAGATCAGGGTGAAGGAGATAACTTTCTTGAGGAGCAGCTTAAAACGCCACTGCTGATTGAGGCGGCAAAAAAGGCCAGTTTCCCTATGGATATTCGCCTGCACCCGGAATACGACCACAGCTACTTTTTTATTGCTACGTTTATAGGGGAGCATATGGCTTTTCATGCTCGTGCACTCGGGGCTGGCAAGGCATAGAGTAGCGGTCCTTATTAGATAAATAAGAGTCGCTTAGGGCCCGAAACTACTGGGGTTATGGTGGTAGACTGCGCCCGAAACAGGGTTGGCTTTATGCATTTATTGCTAGAGCATTGGCGTAACGGAGCAACAGGAGTTGTTTAGACGTGGAAACAAGCGCACAAAATACCGCTGATATCAGTCATCTTGTGACTCAATACAAGGCCGTGCCCGGTGGTCTGCTGCCGCTTTTGCACGCCATTCAGGCGGAACTGGGCTATGTCCCGGATACCACAGTGCCTGCGATTGCCACCGGCCTTAATCTCTCCCGCGCCGAAGTTCACGGTGTAATCAGTTTCTACCATGACTTTAAAACCCACCCAGTGGGCCAGCATACAGTGCAGATCTGCCGTTCCGAAGCCTGCCAGTCCATGGGCTCGCGCCAGCTGGAGGCCCATGCCAAAGCATTGCTGGGGATTGACTATCATGAGACGACCGAAGATGGCGCTATTACATTAGAGCCAGTGTACTGCCTGGGCAACTGTGCCTGCTCACCCTCAGTGCGCATTAACAATGATATTTATGCCCGTGTGGATGCCGAGCGTTTTGATGATCTCATGGCTGATATAAAGGCTCCTGTGGGAGAGCCCAAATGAGTATTTACATTCCTCAGGATACCACTGCTCTAGCCCTTGGTGCGGAAGCTGTGGCTCGTGTATTGCAAGCTGCCGGTGTTGAGCCAGTGCGCAATGGTTCTCGCGGACTGTTCTGGTTAGAGCCTCTGCTTGAAGTTGATACTGAGGATGGGCGTATTGGTTTTGGGCCGGTAACCAATAAAGATATTCCCGGTATTCTCGATGCCCTAGAAACCGATGCCAGCAGTCATCATCTGTATCTGGGGCAGGTTGAGAAAATTGAATATCTGGCCAGCCAGCAGCGCCTGACCTATGCCCGTGCCGGGCTGGGTGATCCGGTTTGTCTGGATAATTATCAAGCCCTGAATGGTTTTGTGGGTTTGAGCAATGCATTGCAAATGGATGGTCAGCAGATTGTTGATCAGGTAAAAGACTCCGGCCTGCGCGGTCGTGGTGGTGCAGCTTTTCCCGCCGGTATTAAATGGCAGACGGTTTTAGACTGCGACTCAGAGCAAAAATATATTGTCTGCAATGCCGATGAAGGAGACTCCGGAACCTTTGCCGACCGGCTGGTAATGGAAGCCGATCCCTATCAACTGATCGAAGGCATGACTGTCGCCGGTCTGGCAGTAGGCGCCAATCAGGGTTATATCTATCTGCGCTCCGAATACCCGGTTGCTCACAAGCTATTAAATATTGCTATCGAACGAGCAGTAGAAGCCAACTTTCTTGGCGACAATATTCAGGGCTCCGGCAAAACCTTTCATCTGGAAGTGCGTCTGGGCGCCGGTGCCTATATCTGTGGTGAAGAGACCTCATTGCTGGACAGTCTGGAAGGCAAGCGCGGCATGGTGCGCGCTAAGCCGCCATTACCTGCGATTGAAGGCTTATTTGGCAAGCCAACAGTAGTCAACAATGTGCTGACACTGGCTGCAATCTCAACTATTTTGGAGCAGGGCGCAGAGGCCTATCAGAACTTTGGTATGGGCCGCTCAAGGGGCACCTTGGCCATCCAGCTGGCGGGTAATATTAAACGCGGCGGTCTGATCGAACTGGCGTTTGGTGTGACCCTGCGTGAAGTGGTTGAAGACTATGGGCAGGGCACTCACAGTGGTCGTCCTATTCGCGCCATTCAGGTGGGTGGGCCACTGGGGGCATTTTTGCCCGAGTCTCAGTGGGATACACCCATGGACTACGAAGCATTTGCGGCGATTAAAGCCATGATTGGCCATGGCGGTATTGTGGTGTTTGATGATAGTGCCGATATGGCAGCGCAGGCGAGGTTTGCTATGGAATTCTGTGTGGTGGAATCCTGTGGTAAGTGCACACCTTGCAGGATTGGTTCGGTACGCGGTGTAGAAGTGATCGACCGTATCGTGGCCAATGAAAACCGCGATGATAATTTAATTCTGTTGCATGAACTGTGCGACACCATGGAGCTGGGCTCCCTCTGTGCCATGGGTGGCATGACACCGTTTCCTGTGCGCAGTGCGTTAACCCACTTTCAGGAAGATTTTTTTGTGCAAGACGCCGCAGGCCCATTATTAGAAGAGGCTACAGGCGTTAGCCCGGGAGGGAAATAGCATGTTGGAATTCTACGAACCCCAAGCAGATTACGGCACCCCAGAAAGCACCAGCACCGAGCTGGTGACCCTGAGTATAGATGGCGTAGAAGTCACAGTGCCGGCAGGCACCTCAGTTATGCGCGCCGCCGCCGAGAGCGGTGTTAAAGTGCCGCGCCTCTGTGCCACAGACCAACTAAAGTCCTTTGGCTCCTGCCGCGTCTGTCTGGTAGAAATTGAAGGTCGCCGTGGTTTTCCAGCCTCCTGCACCACCAATGTAGAAGCAGGTATGGAAGTCAGAACCCAGTCCGATGAAATTGCCAAGCTGCGTCGCAATGTGATGGAGCTGTATATCTCCGATCATCCGCTGGACTGCCTGACCTGCCCAACCAATGGCGACTGCGAACTGCAAGACACTGCTGGTGAGCTGGGTCTGCGCTCGGTGCGCTACGGCTTTGAGGGTGAGAACCATCTGCAGGCCGAAAAAGATGAGTCCAACCCCTATTTCACCTTCGATGCCTCCAAGTGCATTGTCTGCTCACGCTGTGTGCGTGCCTGCGAAGAGGTGCAGGGCACCTTTGCCCTGACCATCGACGGCCGTGGCTTTGAATCCAAAGTGAGCGCCAGTCAGGCCGAAGACTTTATGGATTCCGAATGTGTCTCCTGTGGTGCCTGTGTCAATGCCTGCCCAACCGCCACATTAACCGAAAAAAGTATTATTGAAGCCGGCAAGCCCGAGCATGCCGTCACCACCACCTGTGCTTATTGCGGCGTGGGCTGCTCGTTTAAAGCCGAAATGAAAGGCAATCAAGTTGTGCGCATGACCCCCTACAAGGACGGCAAGGCCAACGAGGGCCATGCCTGTGTTAAGGGCCGCTTTGCCTTTGGTTATGCCACCCATAAAGACCGCATCACCGTACCCATGATTCGCGATTCCATTGATGATCCTTGGAAAGAAGTGTCCTGGGAAGAAGCAGTCAGCTACACAGCCAAACGTTTTAAGGCGATTCAGGCAGAGTATGGCCGCACCAGTATTGGCGCCATCTCATCTTCAAGATGCACCAATGAAGAAGTGTATCTGGTACAAAAAATGGTCCGCGCCGGGTTTGGCAATAACAATGTCGACACCTGCGCCCGGGTGTGCCATTCCCCCACCGGCTTTGGTTTAAAAACCACCTTGGGTGAGTCGGCTGGTACTCAAACTTTTGCCTCAGTCGCCGATGCCGATGTGGTTGTGGTGATGGGTGCCAACCCAACAGAAGCCCATCCGGTATTTGGATCAAGACTAAAGCGACGCCTGCGAGAAGGCGCCAAACTAATTGTTATAGACCCGCGCAAAATTGAACTGGTTAGCGCGCCCCATATTAAAGCCGACCATCATCTGCCAGTGCGCCCGGGCACCAATGTGGTAGTGCTCAATGCACTGGCCCATGTGATTGTTAGCGAAGGCTTGGAAGACCGCGCCTATATTGAACAACGCTGCGATATGCCCGAGTTTGAACAATGGCTGGCCTTTATAAAGGACGAGCGCCATAGCCCAGAGAACACCGAACAATTTAGTGGCGTACCCGCCGCTGATCTGCGCGCTGCGGCCAGGCTCTATGCCACCGCCGGCAATGGCGCCATTTTCTATGGCCTGGGTGTAACTGAGCACAGCCAGGGTTCCACTGCGGTTATGGGTATAGCCAACCTCGCCATGCTGACCGGCAATATTGGTCGCGATGGTGTTGGCGTCAACCCACTGCGCGGCCAAAATAATGTGCAGGGCTCCTGCGATATGGGCTCATTCCCCCATGAGCTGCCCGGTTACCGCCATATCTCCGACGGCGCCACCAGAGCTTTATTTGAAGGGGAGTGGGGCGTCAGTCTGGATTCAGAACCCGGCCTGCGTATCCCCAATATGTTTGATGCCGCTATCGAAGGCGAGTTTAAAGGCCTGTATTGTCAGGGCGAAGATATAGCCCAGTCTGACCCCAATACTCAGCATGTAGAGGCAGCCTTGCGCGCCATTGACTGTTTGGTGGTGCAGGATATCTTCCTTAACGAGACCGCCAAATTTGCCCATGTATTTTTGCCCGGCGCTTCGTTTTTGGAAAAAGACGGCACCTTTACTAATGCCGAGCGCCGTATCTCCAGAGTGCGCAAAGCCATGCCACCCCTAAGTGGCAAAGCCGACTGGGAGGGCACCATGGCCCTGGCCAATGCACTGGGTTGCGAGATGAACTACAGCCACCCCTCAGAAATAATGGACGAGATAGCGCGCCTGACCCCAACCTTTAATGGCGTCTCCTATGCCAAGCTGGAACAGCAGGGCAGCATTCAGTGGCCCTGTAATGACAACACCCCAGAGGGCACACCCATCATGCATATTGATGAATTTGTGCGCGGCAAAGGCTTCTTTGCCATGACCGAGTATGTGCCCACCGAAGAGCGCGCCAACCGCAAGTTCCCGCTGCTGCTCACCACCGGCCGCATACTGTCCCAGTACAATGTAGGCGCCCAAACCAGACGCACCGACAATAGCTCATGGCACGGCGAAGATCTGATAGAGATTCACCCGCACGATGCTGAAGAGCGCGGTATAAACCAGGGCGACTGGGTAGGCATTAACAGCAGGGTGGGCGACACCGTGCTGCGCGCCAATATCACTGAGCGGGTAAAACCCGGTGTGGTCTACACCACCTTTCACCACCCGGTATCCGGCGCCAATGTAATCACCACCGACAATAGCGACTGGGCCACCAACTGCCCAGAGTACAAAGTGACCGCCGTGCAGTTGAGTAAGGTAACAGCGCCCTCCAACTGGCAGTCGCGACAACAGTCTTTTGATAAGCAACAGCAAGGCTTGTTACAGAAAGCCCAGTTGCAGGAAGCGCGTAACTAAAGTGAGCACAGGCAGTTCAGATAAGGTAGCGCGCGCCGTCTGGAATGCCGGAGAGATCAGCGAGGGCTCCGACTATGTTGCCACAGAGACAGCCGTGGCCATGGTCTACAACGGCATCTCCCATGTAGTGATGATGGCAACCCCCGCAGACCTAAAAGACTTTGCCCTGGGGTTTAGCCTCAGTGAAGGCATATTAACCTCAGCCAAACAGCTGCTGGATTGTGAACAGATAGCAACTGATAAAGGCATAGAGCTGGCCCTAACCATAACCGCCGAACCCTTTGCCAAACTCAAAGAGCGCCGCCGCAATCTGTTAGGGCGCACCGGCTGCGGGCTCTGTGGCGCCGAATCATTAGAGCAGGCGATCACCACAGCCAACAGCATTAGCGCCGAGCTAAGCATCAGCCACAGTGCCCTGCAGCGAGCCATAGCCGCACTGGGCGGTGAGCAGCAGCTACAGCAACAAACCGGCGCAGTCCATGGTGCTGCCTGGTGTAGCAAAGAGGGCGAGATACTGCTGCTGAGAGAAGATGTAGGCCGCCACAATGCCCTGGATAAATTATTAGGTGCCATAAGCAAACAGGAACCCACCGAGGGTTTTGTGTTGGTTACCAGCAGAGCCAGCTACGAAATGGTCTCCAAAACCGCCAGCGCCAATATCCCCTTATTGGCCGCAGTATCGGCCCCCACATCTCTGGCCATAGAGCTGGCCGAGACAGCGGGTTTAACCTTGGTAGGCTTTAGCAGAACAGGTCGGCATGTAATCTATGCCCATGGCCAAAGAATTAACTGAGAAAAAAAACATGTCAGCATCAAAACTCGACCGCTTAGTAAAAATGATGAATCAGATTGCTCTAAATATGAGTGCCAATGGCACTGATAAAATGGTGGCCGATCAGGTGGCTCAGCACCTGGAAAAGTTTTGGTCACCGCCGATGAAAAACTTGATTACTGAACAGGCAGCTGGGGCTGATATTGGGCTTACGCCTATTGCCCAGTTGGCGGTTAAGAATCTGTTGGTTATGCAGGAAGCCAAACGCGCGTAGCCATTCCCTATAGATTTAAGCCAGACGCGAATTCACTCTAATAATTATGGGTCTGACTGTCTTGCTTTTCTCCCGTTTCGTTTATGTTTTGAGCAACTCTATAAACGAATCAATATCCGTCTGATCGATGTCTTTGGTAAACCCGAGGGCTTGTGAGATGGCCTTTTTAATTTCAGGATCATTGTCTTTAAGCACCTTAGCCAACGGCGAATTCTTGATTTTATCCAGATGCTCAAACCGACTCCCCCCTACATCCCGCAAACACAGTGCCACATACCGCAATGTACTCTCCAGCGTGCGCGTCTGCCAAAAAAACGCATTGGCCGCCTGTTCAGATAGCCCATCCTGAGTCTCCCCATCCAGATCAACACAGCCAAATAAATCCACCAGATAACAACAGTTATGCAAAATATCCAGGCAGTTGGTGAAAGAGGGCGGTTCACAAAAGTGCACCAATGGATGAGTGATTACATCAAAATGGTCGGGCAGATAGGGGCTGGGTTGACTACTATTAACTCTGTTCATAATTGATACTCTTTTATCGGTTATGGAAAGTCGTCTGCCTGTGGAGTTATGGCTCCCAGGCGGGCGCATTTAGTTACATGCCTCTGGTTAGAGGCTTTGACAGATAAAGAAAACTAACAGAGTTTCTCAGAGATTCCCCAAGACAAAAAACGGAGAAAGAGAAATAGTTGATCTGGTTATTTAACTGTATGTTAATACAGTAGTTAAATCCAGTTTTATAAAACAAAGGTTACTGCATTTGTTCTGGGGTCTGTTGAGGGCAAGTTATGCCGGCGGAATTTCAGATATCGCAAAATACGCGAGGCGATGGTCTGCCCAGTAAGAGGCGCGTGCTGACGCTGAAGCGGGTTCTCGGCCCCAGGCTCGGTTTGCAGCGAGCGATCTATTTGGTAATTGAGGACGGCTAAGTTATTCTGCTCCACTTATCGATAATAAAAATAATTCTATGGCCAAGTCAGATGCATTTATTCCTTTAAATTTCTCCTTGCAGGAGGAGGTCTCTATGCAACAGCAGGCCAGGGAGTTTTATCAGCTAATGTCCAAGCGCCGCTCGGTGCGGGATTTCTCTGATCAGCCTGTTCCGGCCTCGGTATTGGAAGATGCTATTTTGGCGGCGGGCACTGCGCCCAGTGGCGCCAATATGCAGCCCTGGCACTTTGTGGTGGTGCAAGATTCAGAGGTTAAACAAAAAATTCGTGAGGCGGCTGAGATTGAGGAGCGGGAGCTGTATGAAAACCGCGCCTCTGAGGAGTGGCTGGATGCGCTGGCGCCTCTGGGCACAGATGCCAATAAGCCGTTCTTGGAAACTGCACCTGCTCTGATTGCTATCTTCCTCAAAAAGGTCACCATTGATGAGCAGGGGGAGAAACATAAAAACTACTACACCTCTGAGTCTGTGGGCATTGCCACCGGCGTGCTAATCACAGCCCTGCACAATGCGGGGTTGGCGACTCTGACCCATACCCCCAGCCCAATGAAATTTCTGTCTCAAATTCTTGAGCGTCCCAGCCATGAGCGGCCTTTTTTGTTGCTGGTCACTGGCTATCCTGCCGCGGGCACTCTGGTGCCTGATATCAAGCGTCTGCCTCTGGATAAGATTGCCACCTTTATCTAGGCGGGCTTTTGTAAGCCAACAGCGGTTTAAATCATGTATTAGCGTCCAGACTTTGCCATAATATGGGGCAATTAAGCCTCTCTATGGTTATTGAAATCTATGTCCAAACTGACCCATCTAAACCCCAGCGGCGAAGCCCATATGGTGGATGTGTCCGCCAAGGCGGATACCCTGCGAACTGCCATTGCTCAGTCTCAGGTTGAGTTGACAGCTGCTATTGTGGCGGCGATTACCGATGATAATCTGCCCAAAGGTGACCTCTACGCGACCGCGCGCATTGCGGGCATTCAGGCGGCTAAAAAATGCAGCGACCTGATTCCTCTGTGCCACCCATTGCCGCTATCCAAGATTACGGTGGATATTGAGCTGCAGGGCAATAGCTTTTTGATTACTGCCCTGTGCAAAACCACGGGTAAAACTGGTGTGGAGATGGAAGCTTTAACCGCGGCCTCGGTGGCGGCACTCACGGTTTACGATATGTGCAAAGGGTTGGATAAGGGCATGATTATCCGCGACACCAAGTTGCTGGAAAAGTCTGGCGGCAAGTCTGGGGACTGGAGTGCCTAATGGTTAATTTATTGTTTTTTGGTCGTCTGGGTGATTTTGCTGCGGATGTACCCGCCTCAATTGAGGCTTCCACGCCAGCGCAGATTCGAGAGCTATTGGCGGCGGATTTTCCTGCGCTGGGTGCGGAGTTGCACGAGCCCCAGGTGCTGGTATCTGTTAACCAGATGATTGTTAGCTGGAACCAAAAGCTCGCCGAGGGCAGTGAAGTGGCCTTTTTACCACCGGTGACCGGGGGCTAATGGCTTGAATAGCCTGCGTATCCAAGCCGAAGATTTTGACTTGGCAGCGGAGTACCAGTCTCTGCGCCAGCTGTCATTGGCTGTGGGCGCTGTAGTGACATTTACAGGTCTGGTGCGGGATTTTGAGGGGCAGGGGTCTATTGATTCACTGTCTCTGCAACATTACCCGGGCATGACCGAGAAGCTACTGCAAGAGATTGTGGATCAGGCCAATAGCCGCTGGAATCTACTTGGCACCAGCGTTATTCACCGCGTGGGCAAGCTCTTGCCCTGTGACCAGATTGTGTTTGTAGGCGTGGCCAGCCAACACAGGGCCGATGCCTTTGAGGCGGCGCAGTTTGTGATGGATTATCTAAAGACCAAGGCGACCTTTTGGAAAAAAGTCGAACAGGATGGCCAGCAGTATTGGGTTGAGAGCAAAGATTCGGATCAGGCGGCCAGTCAGCGTTGGGCTAATGATGATTAATGTGGATGGGGTAATTCTGGCCGCTGGAAAGTCTAGCCGCATGGGGCGGGCCAATAAGGTGCTGGCCAATTTGGGGGGGCGTTCGCTGCTGGAGATTGCAGTGGAGAAAATGAGCCCTCAGGTGGATACTCTGGTGATTAATGGCGACCCGGCACTCTGTGGTGAGCAGGCGCTGGCTGATCGGATTGAGGGTTTTCAGGGGCCGCTGATGGGGCTCTATACCGCCTTGCTTAGCGAGCAGCTATCCAGAGCGGACTATTTAATGATGGTGCCCTGTGACGGGCCTTTTTTGCCAGAAAATCTGGTTGCCGAGCTGTATCAGCAGATTGTACAGGCGGATGCAGATATTGCCTGTGTGCGCTACCAGGGTTTTGCCCAGCCAACTTTTTCTCTGTGGCATAAGCGGGCACTGCCTGATATTGAGCAGTTACTGTTGGTGGAAAAGAACGGTGGCTTTAAACCATTGTTGCAGAGCTTAAATGCCGTGTATCTGGATTGGCCCGAGCGGGAGCCCAGTCCATTTTTTAATATTAATACCCCAGAGGATTTGGCTCTGGCTGAGAAATTGCTATGTCCTTAAATGACCAGCAGTTTACGCGCTATAGCCGGCACTTGCTGATGGATGATATTGGCGAGGCCGGGCAGGAAAAGTTGCTCAATGCCCATGTATTAATAGTGGGCATGGGTGGCCTAGGCTGTCCGGTGAGTCTCTATCTGGCGGCGGCTGGTATTGGTCAGCTGTCGATCTGCGATGGAGATACTGTCGATCAGAGTAATCTGCAGCGGCAGGTGCTCTATACCAGCGATGACTGTGGTAAGCCCAAGGTTGAATGCGCGCGGCAGCGGCTGAATAAGTTGAATCCCGAGGTGCAGATTAGTGTCTACGCTGAAGAAGTGGCCGAGGAGATACTGGCAGTGGACTATAGTTTGGTGGTGGACTGCACTGACAATCTTGCCGCGCGGCAGCAGTTAAATGCCCATTGTTATCAGCGCAAAATTCCTTTGGTCAGTGCCTCGGCCCTAGGCTGGGAGGGGCAGTTGATGGCATTTGATTTTGGTCATAACGCCAGCTTGTGCCTTAACTGTATTATTGATCAAGATTCTGCGGAGCCGATGATGAACTGCGGTAATGCCGGTGTGGTTGGACCTGTGTTAGGCGCCATGGGTAGTTTGCAGGCGACTACTGTGATCAGGGTATTGCTTGGGTATTTTCAACAGCATGGTCAGGTTCAGCGCTATGATGGCAAGGCTGGACAGTGGATGGTGCTCAGGGCCCGAGCAGATGAAGGATGTGCAGTCTGTGGATCAAAAAGTACTCAAACAAAACACCAAAACCAGGAGTAGTAACCAGTGGCTCATGACGCAACAGCCCCAAGACGTTTTGTCAAAATCGCGGTATTAACCGTTTCCGATACTCGCATTCTGGACACCGACACCAGTGGTGCCTACCTGCAGCAGGCGCTCGTGGAAGAGGGCCATCAGCTGGCTGATCGCAAGTTGGTGATTGATGATGTGTATCAGATGCGCGCCATTGTCTCGGCCTGGATTGCGGACCCGGAGGTGGAGGTTGTTCTTACCACTGGCGGCACCGGCTTTACTGGTCGCGACAGCACGCCGGAGGCCCTGTCTCCATTATTTGATAAACATATTGAAGGCTTTGGCGAGCTGTTTCGGCAGCTCTCCTATGATGAGATAGGCACCTCTACGGTGCAGTCTCGCTGTTTGGCGGGGCTATCTAATAACACTGCTATCTTCTGCGTACCTGGCTCCACCGGAGCCTGCAAAACCGCCTGGAATGGCATTATTCGCCAGCAGCTGGACAGCACTTTTCAGCCCTGTAATTTTGTTCAACATGTAAGAAGAAAATCTCTCTGATGCTAACGGTTGCCAATGCTGTAGAAAAACTGATCGCCAAAGCTCGTCCGCTGGCCAATGACCGCCGTCGCGCTGGCCTTGAGTCCGTGCCTGTAACTGAGGCCCTGGGGCGAGTACTGGCCGCTGATCTGATCTCGACCATTGATGTGCCTCCGGCTGCCAACAGTGCAATGGATGGCTATGCGTACTGTGGGGCTGATGCCGAGGCTAATAATTTTGTGCTTCCTCTGGGGCAGCGCATTCCGGCGGGCACAGCGCCTGCGTCATTAATGGTCTCAACGGCGGCGCGGATTTTTACTGGTGGAGAGATTCCTGCTGGTGCCGACCGGGTGGCAATTCAAGAAAACTGCAAAGAAGTGGATGGCTCTGTAACCCTGGATAAAAAAGCTGTTGCCGGGGCCAATATCCGTGCTCAGGGGCAGGATATCCAGGCTGGCGAGGTGATTTTAAAGGCTGGTACCAAATTGCGGGCTCAGGAGTTGGGGTTGTTATCTTCAGTGGGGGTTCCCTCGGTCAATGTTTTTAAGCCCCTCAAGGTGGCCATATTTTCTACCGGCGATGAGCTGGTTGAACCAGGCACGCCCCTGCAGCCGGGACAAATTTATAATTCCAATCGAGCGACGTTAATTGGGCTTATTGAGTCTCTGGGCATGATTCCTGTGGATCTTGGTGTGGTGCCTGATCGCCAGGAGGCGACCCAGCATGTGCTGAAAAAAGCGACCCTGCGGGGTGATGTGATTATCAGCGCCGGCGGTGTCTCTGTGGGTGAAGAGGACTATGTTAAGAAGGCTATAGATCAGTTGGGCACCATGGAGTTTTGGAAGGTGGCGATTAAGCCCGGCAAACCTCTGGCCTTTGGCTATGTGGATAAAACTCCCTTTATTGGACTGCCAGGCAACCCAGCTTCTGTATTTACGACCTTTATGATTCTTGCACGGCCATTTTTGCTGGCCTGTCAGTGCAGCCCCGTGACCATGCCCCAGCGACTTAAAACTGTTGCTCAGTTTTCTAAGGCTGGGGAAGAGCGTGAGGTCTACTTGCGCGGCCGTCTGGTGGATGAGGGTGTGGAGATTTACCATAACCAGAGTAGCGGGGTGCTTTCATCTGCCTGTTGGGGAGATGTCTTTGTGGTGCAAAAAAGTGGCGAATCCATAGAGCAGGGCGATATGGTTGATGTGTTACCCTATGCCCTGTAGCCACCTGCGCGGACTGAGATTAGTTTGAATTCCAATCATTTTTCAACGCCTTCGTTAACTGACTCCTTTGGCCGTGAGGTGAACTACCTGCGCCTGTCCGTTACCGATCGCTGCAATCTGCGCTGTACTTACTGCATGGCCGAGGATATGACTTTTCTGCCCAAGCAACAGATTCTGTCTCTGGAGGAACTGCGGGATACAGCAACAGCCTTTGTTGAGCTTGGGGTGCGCAAGATTCGCCTGACCGGAGGTGAGCCTCTTATCAGGCGCGATATATTAAAGCTAGTGGGTTCACTGGCCAGCCTGCCGGGATTGGATGAACTTACCATGACCAGCAATGGGGTTATGCTGCCGAAGATGGCACAGCCCCTAAAAGATGCTGGTCTGTCGCGGATTAATATCAGTATCGATAGCCTTAAGCCTGAGCGGTTTAAAGCGCTGACCAGGGTGGGTGATCTGGATGAGGTGCTGGCTGGTATCAGGGCAGCTGGTGCGGCTGACTTTAAACGCGTCAAACTCAATGCGGTTATTCTGGCAGGCTTTAACGATGATGAGGTGCTGGATCTGGCGCGCTTTGCGGTGGATAACCAGATGGATATTTCCTTTATTGAGGAGATGCCTCTGGGGGAAATATCCTCCCATAACCGCGCCAATACCAAGGTTAGCAGTGAGCAGATTCGCCAGCAGCTGGAGACTGAATTTAAGCTCAGGGACAGCGCCGAGACCACTGGCGGGCCATCCCGTTATGCCAGAGTTGCCAACAGTGATTGCAAAATTGGTTTTATCTCACCCATGTCAAATAACTTCTGCAGCAGCTGCAACCGTGTGCGACTTACCGCTGAAGGGCGTTTGTTGCTCTGTCTGGGCAATGAACACAGCCTTGATCTGCGGGAGATTCTGCGCAGCTACCCCGGGGACAGTGAACGCCTGAAAACCAGTATTGTGCGAGCCATGGCGAATAAGCCCGAGCGGCATTATTTTGATGCAGAGCAAACCGATATTGTGCGCTTTATGAATATGACCGGGGGCTAAGCCCGGTGACCGAAATGTTTGTTCTTGCCTATGACTACTGGTTGCTGCTGGCTATTCTGGCTATGGCGGTACTCTATTCTTCGGTAGGCCATGGCGGTGCCTCTGGCTATTTGGCGGCCATGGCGCTTTGGGGGCTGGCCCCTGAAACCATGCGTCCGGCGGCACTGGCAATGAATATTGTAGTGACCTGCTGGTTGCTGTATCGCTTTAAACCCTACCAACTAATGCCCCATAAATTATTTTGGCCGCTGGTACTGGTCTCTGCGCCGATGGCCTTTGTTGGCGGCATGATCAGCATTGATGCCGCAGCCTATCGTTTGCTGGTGGGCGGGCTATTGTTGGTGGCGGCAGTGCGTATGCTGATGGTAACCAGAGCCGCAGAGGAAATTAAACAGCCGACGGTGAATATTATCTTGTTGCTGGGTGCTGTGCTGGGACTTGCCTCTGGCCTCACTGGCATCGGCGGCGGTATATTTTTAAGTCCGATACTGCTTATTTTTGGGTGGTGTTCTATGCGCCAGAGTGCGGCAGTGGCCGCTGGTTTTATTCTGCTTAATTCTGTTGCCGGGCTGGCGGGTTACCTGGTGAGTGATCAGCCCTGGCCTATGGGAACAGGCTGGCTGTTGATCGCTGCATTTACTGGCTGCCTGTTGGGTGCAGAGCTGGCATCCCACCGAGCTTCATCTCTGACATTGCAAAAGCTGTTGGCGCTGGTGCTGATTATTGCCTCATTAAAAATGGTTTATACCGCGCTGGCGTACCCTTGATTAAGGCTATTTTAGGCTTTTACTAGTACTGGAGTATGTTATTCTTCTGTGAAGTATAACTATTGAACTCGAGCCACTTCGCCAAGTAATGAATTCAATTATCAGTAATCAGGTGGCGTCGCCTTTTAGTAAGAGCCGTCAACACCAGCTTAAATTTCAGTCGATTTTGTCTGAGGCTGCACAGCTATTTAATTGGCAGGGGTCCCGGGCGACTACTCTTGCCGATATTGCAGGCAGCATGCAGCTGACTAAAACCTGCGTCTATTATTACGTCAAAACCAAAGAAGACCTTATCTATCAATGCTATGTCTCCAGCTGTGATATGTGGATGAATCGTGTGCAGCAGGCCAATCAACTGCCGGGCAATGGTGTAGAGAAAATCGTCTCAATGGTGAAAGGGCATTTTTACCAGTATGTAGAGACATTGCAGGGCACCAGCCCCCATTTCGCGATGCTGACAGAGGTGTCTACTCTGGATAAGCAGCATGCCGATGATATCAAGCAGCGCTGGGCCGAGGTCTTTGCTGTGTGCCAGCAGATGGTGGAGCAGGGTATTGATGAGGGGTTGATTGAGGACCTGGATCCAGTGGTTATTGTTTCTGGTATTTTTTCAATTTTGCAATGGTTCCCGGTATGGCTCAATCGCTCCCATGCGGCAAACCCTGAACCGGTTATCGATGGGGTGCTGGATATTATGGTCAATGGCCTGTCTGCTCAGAGGCATCAGTTTGAGGCTATCCGGTTTCCCCAGCTTAGTCATCTATCTCTGGACAGCTTTGATCGGGACTTTCAGAACCTGCTTAAGCGGGAAGCTTTCTATCGGGTTGGGTCGATTTATTTCAATCAGAAAGGTTACAAAGGCACCTCTCTTGACGAGATTGCCAGTTCTCTGGATGTGACCAAAGGTGCTTTTTATTATCATATAAAAAATAAAGAGGAGCTGTTATACCAGTGTTTTAATCGCACCCTTGATGTTGAGGGTGCGCTGCTGGGTAATGCCGGTTCAGTGCAGGGTACTGGTCTGAAAAAAGTCGAACTGTCCCTGCGCTATCTGTTTAATGTGCAGTTCAGTGAGCAGGGGCCATTGATTCGTTATCGCGCCCTGCCATCATTGGATGAAGAACACCGTAAAGATATTTTAAAAGCGACCAAGGCAAACAGTAAGATTCTTGGTACCTATATCGCCCAGGGTTTTGACGATAGCTCTCTGCGCAAAATTGATGTGGATATTGCCCAGAACGTTCTCTCTGGTGCGGTTGAGGCGAGCCCGGATCTGGCCGAATGGATGGACGATATTGAAGCTCCTGAATTATCCGCAGCCTACTTTCATCTGTTTATCAATGGCCTGTCGCGGCGGTAATTAAAATTACAATAATAAGAGTGAGCTATGCACAGTTTTTTATTTAATACAGTTTCAGATGTGCTGTCCGGTCCCGGTACCTCTGGACAGTTGGGAGAAATGGCTGCGGCCATGGGTATTGAGCGGCTGTTTGTGGTTACCGATCCGGGGATTATTCAATTTGGTCTTTTGCAACAGGCAGTCGAGAGCCTTGAGGCAAATAATATTGCCCTGCATATCTACTCCGATATTGTTGCCGACCCGCCTGAATCTGTTGTTATGAACGCGATGCATGCGGCCCAGGACTTTGGCTGTGATGGGGTGATTGGTTTTGGTGGCGGCAGCTCTATGGATGTGGCCAAGCTGCTAGCTGTGCTGATTAAAGGCGAGCAACAGCTGGCAGATATTTATGGTGTCGACCAGATTATTGGTGGCCGCCTGCCATTGATTCAGGTGCCCACTACAGCGGGCACTGGTTCGGAAGCCACTATGGTGTCAATTATTACCACCGGTGAAACTACCAAAGCTGGAGTGGTCAGCCGCACATTGTTGGCGGATAAAATTATTCTTGATGCTGCTCTGACCACTGGTCTGCCTCCAGCAGTTACAGCGGCCACTGGTATTGATGCAATGGTCCATGCCATTGAAGCTTTTACCAGCAAACGTTTAAAGAACCCATTGTCAGATATGCTTGCCCGCGAGGCCTTGAGGCTGATGGCGGGTAATATTGAAACCGCGGTTAAGCAGGGCGATAACCTGGAGGCGCGCAGTGCCATGCTGCTGGGTGCCATGCTCGCGGGTCAGGCTTTTGCCAATGCGCCGGTTGCCGCTGTGCATGGGTTGGCCTATCCATTGGGGGGTAATTATCATATTCCCCACGGACTGAGTAATTCTCTGGTGCTGCCCCATGTGTTGCGGTTTAACGCCTCTGAGGCTGCGGATCTCTATGCCCAGCTTGCGCCGATTATTTTGCCCGGGCAGCAGTTGCCGGACGACCCCATTGCTGTAACCCAGATACTGGCCGATTACTTTTTGGCTCTGGCTGAAGACCTTGGGTTGCAGACAACTTTACGGCAGATGAATATCCCCGAAGCGGATTTATCCATGCTTGCCCAAGAGGCCATGTTGCAGCAGCGGCTACTGATCAATAACCCCCGTGAGCTGACGCTGGACGATGCGCTGGCCATTTATCGACAGGCATTTTAATGATGAACCATGCAGATAAGCGCTCTGGCTATAGATACTTTGCGGATATCACCAGTCGCTGGATGGACAATGATATTTATGGCCATGTTAATAATGTGGTCTATTACAGTTACTTTGATTCTGTGGCTAACCAATACCTGATTGATAAGGGCGGGCTGGATATTCACAGTGCCAATGTTATTGGTTTTGTGGTGGCGTCGAGCTGTGAATATAAATCTCCGGTGGCCTATCCGGATTTGCTCGAAGCCGGATTTAGGGTAAACCGGTTGGGTAATAGTTCAGTGGAATATGGTATTGGTATTTTTAAGAAGGGGGCTCAGGCAGCCTCTGCCCATGGTACTTTTACCCATGTTTTTGTTGATCGTGAGACGGATAAATCAGTGCCGATTCCGCAGCAGATAAGAGCGGCTCTGGAAGCGGTTTCTGTAGCTATTTAATTCAAGACAGAAATAATAAATTAAAAATCTGGAATATTTATGGATATTAACAATCAAATCGTGGTTGTGACTGGTGGTGCTAATGGCATTGGTCGTGCACTCTGTGAAAAGTTTGCCGCAGCTGGTGCCAGAGTCGCAGTGGTGGATTTGGATATGGACTCTGCCACTAGAGTGGCTGCGGAGATAGATGGTATCGCCCTGGCCGCTGATGTTGGTGTCGAGGCGGATATTCAGTCTCTGGTAAAAGCCACCGAAGAGCAGCTTGGGCCGATTGATATTTTTGTTTCCAATGCAGGTGTTTCATACAGCGATGCCCCGGGTTGGATGGCAGCCTCTGCTGCCAATGAACATTGGATGAGCAGCTGGAATATCAATGTTATGGCCCATGTGTTTGCCGCTCGCGCTGTGGTGCCGAGCATGATTAAGCGCGGCGGTGGCTATCTGGTTAATGTTGCCTCTGGTGCCTCTCTGTTGTGTCAGATCGGTGATGCGGCCTATTCAACGACCAAGACTGCGGCGGTTGGTTTTGCTGAGTCGCTGGCGATAACCCATGGCGATCACAACATTAAAGTCTCTGTGGTTTGCCCGCTGTATGTGGCTACTGCCATGACGGAAGGAGGCCGGGGTGTGAGTGGTCAGGATAGAGTAATGACCGCAGATGAGGCTGCAGATGCGGTGTTTGCGGGAATGGAAGCCGAGACCTTTATGATTCTGCCCCATGCCGAATTGGCGACCTATGCGGAGCGCAAGAATGCTGATTATGATCGCTGGTTGAAGGGGATGCGTCGTATGCGTCAGGGTTTGCTGGAGCAACATCCTGATTATGCTTACAAGGTGTAAGTGATTTTTAGTATGGGTTATTTCGCTGCAATTTTTGGTCTGCTGATGGGTTTATCCTGGCAGGCTAGCGGCATTGATTATGATTCCTATGATGAAGATGTAGCGGCGTTGTTGTGGGAATATCAGAATGAAGCTGAGGAGGAGTCTTCCCAGGCTGAGGGCTCTTTGTCCGCTGAGGGCTCTTTACCAGCTAAAGGCTCTATCAAACCCTCAGTACTGGTTTTTAATGATGTCGCCGACAGCGATACTCTGATTGATTTTGAAACTGGTTTGGTGATTGTGCGGGCGATCACAGTTGAGCGTCTGCGGGAATCAATTGTCGATGTGCTACTGACGCAAATTGACCCTGCGGTGATTGATGCAAAAACCGCCCGTGATTTTGGTCTGGTAAACAGTAAAACCAACCGGCCATTTTTCTGGAAACAGATTGTCGATCAATATGGCAAGCCAATTGCGAAGCCCTGGCGGGCACAGAGTTTTGCTGAGCATCTGACCCGCAATCCCCGCAAGCAAAATGGCCGCTTTAGCATAAAGATTAATATGGTCGAGGAGCATAAAGATATTGCCGGGGGCAAATATATCAAATATGCCAGAGCCGCTTCCCGTGATCACAATGTGTCCCTGTCAATGATGATGGCCATTATGGAAACCGAGTCCTCTTTTAACCCCCTGGCGCGTTCGAGATCCAATGCGCTGGGGTTGATGCAAATAAAAGCTGATACTGCAGGGCGAGATTATTTTTCCATTATCAAGGGCTACAGGCATACGCCCAGTTCGTCGTATCTATATAAACCGGCGAATAATATTGAGGTGGCGGCGGGTTACCTGCATATTCTGCAGACCCGTTATCTAGCTGGTATCAAGCATCCGAAAAAACGCGAGTACGCGATGATTTCAAGCTATAACGGCGGTGCTGGGAATCTGTGGCGCAGTCTTGATAGAAGGGGCAACAAAACCAAGTCTCTGGCGCGGATCAATAAAATGTCGGTGCGCCAGTTTTATTGGTTTTTGACCAACAGGCATATCCGCAGAGAAACCAGGGATTATCTAAAAAAAGTCAGTAGCAAACAGCAAAAATATATCAATTTGTAACTGTCTATTATCAGGTTAATCCTTATGCAAGCGGATTAACCCTTCTTGAATAGTGCTGGCAACCAACCGCCCATCGCGACTGAAGAACGAACCTCGACTCAGGCCCCTGGCATGGCTGGAGCGTGGGCTGTCCATTACATAGAGCAACCATTCGTCGGCGCGGAAGCTATCGTGAAACCAAATACAGTGATCCAGAGAGGCTGGCTGTAATTTGGGGTTCATAATGCTAACCCGATGGGGCAACAATGAGGTACCCATCAGGCTGAAGTCTGAGGCATAGGCCAAAATAGCATGGTGTAGGGGCTGATTATCCTGCTCCGCCAACTCGGCTATGGAGCCGCTGGCTTTGATCCAGATTTGCTGTTCCGGTTTGCGGCTGCTGGGGTTGGCGTAATCGATGGGGTCTACCGAGCGCATTTCAATAGGGCGCAATGAGGGGCGGTGTGCTGCGGCTCTTGCACTGGCTTTATCACTGCGTTCGGCAATCAGTTTTTGCCAGCGCTCATTGTCATCTGCAAGGCCTTCTGGCCCTTCACAGTCAGGCATGTCGGCCTGATGATTCAACCCTTCCTCGGCCACCTGAAATGATAGCTCAGTATTGAAAATGGCTTTGCCACGCTGGGAGCCAACTACCCGACGTGTGGTGAATGATCCGCCGTCACGGATACCATCGACCTGATAGAGAATAGGCACTGAGGGGTCTCCGGGGCGCAAAAAATACGCATGCTGGGAATGCACCATGCGATCTTCTGGCACAGTATCCTGGGCTGCCCGCATGGCCTGGGCAAATACCTGACCGCCAAAGACTCGCTTGTTGCCGCTCTTGGGAGTTTGGCCGCGGTAGATATTTTCATCGATCTTCTCCAATGAAAGAGTATCCAGAAGTTGCTGTAGTGCTTGGCTCATGCAGTTGTTGTCCTGAGTTCAATTGTGGTGTGGGGTGTTTCGATAATTTTCCGGATTATAACCCAATGCCGGTACTTTATCTGATTACAGGTTACCCGGTCGACCTGGGTTGTATTGGCTTGGGAAATAACGGAATTTAGTCCGCCAATACTTGAAAGGAACAATAACATACTGTAAGTTCAATTTTCGATTTTTCCTGATGCATCCCAGTACAGGCAACAGTTATTCAGGCTAAAAAAACTTAGCGATAATTAAAAAGTAACTTAAAAAGCAGGAGCCCAATGTGAGTGATTTAAACACTTTCCGCCAGGAAACCAGAGACTGGCTAGAGGAGAACTGTCCCCCAACTATGCGTAAACCCGCCAAAGGTGGTGAGGAGATGTGCTGGGGTGGGCGTAACTTTAAGTTTGCCAGTGAAGAGCAGAAACAATGGATGGAGCGCATGGGCGCCAAAGGCTGGACGGCGCCAGATTGGCCCACCGAATATGGCGGCGGTGGCCTGGATAAAGCCGAACATAAAATTCTCAAAGAAGAGCTGGGGCGCATTAATGCCCGCTCACCTCTGGATAGCTTTGGTATTTGGATGATTGGACCGGCGCTGCTGAAGTTTGGTTCAGAGGCATTAAAGCAGCAGCATCTGCCCCCCATTATTCGCGGTGAGATTCGCTGGTGTCAGGGCTATTCCGAGCCCGGTGCTGGTTCTGACCTGGCGGGTCTGCAGTCCAAAGGTGAGGATATGGGTGACCATTTTATTGCCAATGGGCAAAAGGTCTGGACCTCCTATGGTGATAAGGCGGACTGGATGTTCTGCCTGCTGCGCACAGATTCAGAAGCCAAGAAACAGATGGGTATCAGTCTGGTGCTGTTTGATATGGAAACCCCCGGGGTGACGCCAAAGCCCATCAAGCTGATTTCTGGTAGTTCACCGTTCTGCGAAACTTTCCTTGATGATGTTCGTGTTGAGAAAGATCAGGTTGTCGGTGAAGTGAATCAGGGCTGGACCATTGCCAAATATCTGCTTACCCATGAACGGGAAATGATTGGCGGCATGGGCATGACGGATGTTGGTTCTCAAACTCTGGGACAGGTTGCAGCCAAGGCTCTGGGTGTCGAGCATGGCCGTATGAACAACCCATTATTGCGCGCTGAAGTCGCCAAATGGGAAATTGACGGCGCCTGTTTTGCATTGACGGCGGAGCGCGTTACAGACGAAGTCAAATCTGGCCATGGCGTAGGTGCTACCTCAGCCATGCTCAAGTACTACGGTACCGAGCTCAACAAACGCCGCTTTGAAACATTGCTCAAGGTTAATGGCAGCGATGCCATGGTGTGGGAAGGTGAGGCTTCCAATGAAGGCTGGCTGCCGCGCACCTGGCTGCGCACCAAAGGTAATTCCATTGAAGGCGGAACCTCAGAGATTCAGCTCAATGTGATCGCTAAAAATATCCTCGGCCTGGGCTAGTAATGCTGCGCAAGCACTAACAGAATTTAAAGGTACAGAATCATGGCACTAGTATTAAACGAAGAGCAGCAGATGCTCAAAGAATCAGCCCAGGGTTTTCTGGCTGAGTTCGCTCCTGTTTCAGAGCTGCGCAAGCAGCGGGATGCTGGCAGTGAAACTGGATATGCGGGCAATCTCTGGGGCCAGATGGTCGATATGGGTTGGGCAGCGATTTTGGTTCCCGAAGCCTATGGTGGTTTGGAGTTTGGTCATGTTGGTATGGGTCAGATTGTTGAGCAGACCGGCCGCACATTAACCGCCTCACCATTGTTTGCTACTGGGGTATTGGGTGTAACAGCTATCAATGGGGCGGGCAGCGAAGAGCAAAAAACTGAATTACTTGGCGCCATTGCCGGCGGTGAAATCACCACGGCTCTGGCCGTTGATGAAAAGGCTCATCATGCACCGGCGCAAGTCAGTATGGCGGCCACTAAACAGGGTCAAGGTTACAGTCTCAATGGCCATAAATGTTTTGTCGCTGATGGCGGCACTGCGGACAAGCTAATTGTGGCGGCACGCACCTCCGGTGAAGCGGGTGATATGCAAGGTATTAGCCTGTTTATTGTGGATCGTGCAGCGTCGGGCGTTGAGGTTGAGCGCACAGCAATGACCGATGGTCGTAACTATGCCAATATTAGTTTTAATAATGTTGAGGTGGCTGACGCTGCATTGCTGGGTGAAGAGGGCAAAGGCTTTAGGGCCCTGTCTGCCACTCTGGATGCGGGCAATGTGTATCTGGCAGCTGAGTTGCTTGGTATCGCTCAGGAGAGCTTTGACCGCACCTTGCAGTACCTTAAAGAGCGCAAGCAATTTGGTGTGTTGATTGGTTCATTCCAGGCGTTGCAGCACCGTGCTGCGGACTGGTGGAGTCAGGTTGAGCTGTGCAAGTCTATTGTGCTAAAGGCACTGCAAGCTATGGATGCAGCTGATGCCAAGGTTCCGGCACTGGCCAGTATTGCCAAAGCCAAGCTGAGTGAAGTGGCTGAGCTGGCGACCAATGAAGCCATTCAGATGCATGCGGGCATTGGTATGACCGACGAATATGAGATTGGCTTTTTTATAAAACGGTCGCGTCCGGCCCAGACATTGTTTGGCGATAACAGTTACCATACGGATCGTTTTGCTCTGCTTAACGGGTATTGAGAGAGCAAAATTTACTATAGCCGCCTCTGTAAAAATTAAAAACAATTAAGGAATATAACGATGGATTTAGGTATTAGCGACAAGGTCAAACCCATACTTGAGGAAGTTAAGCATTTTATTGATACCGAGATTCTGCCTCTGGAGCATGAGTATCACGGAGAGGTCTCCAAAGGTGATCGCTGGACTTTTACCGAGCGCCAAACTGAAATTCTGGAAACACTTAAAGCTAAGGCTAGGGCCAAGAATCTGTGGAATTTCTTCCTTACTCATTTTGAAGGTGGCCATGGTTTAAATACTGTTGAGTACGCCTACATAGCACAGGAAACCGGCCGCTCTCATCTCGCTCCGGAAGTGTTTAACTGTGCTGCTCCGGATACCGGCAATATGGAGGTGTTGGCCCGTTACTGCACAGAAGAGCAAAAAGAGACCTGGTTAAAGCCATTGCTGGCGGGCGAGATTCGCTCGGCCTATGCCATGACTGAGCCAGCGGTGGCTTCGTCTGATGCGACGAATATCTCCATGTCCTGTGTTGCCGATGGCGACGAATGGGTACTTAACGGTGAAAAAATCTGGATCTCTGGTGCCGGTGACCCGCGCTGCAAGATAATGATTGTAATGGTCAACACCAACCCCGGTGGCCCCCGCCATGCACAGCACAGCCAGATACTGGTTCCTTTTGAGACCCCTGGTGTGAAGAATCTGCGCCCCATGGAAATCTTTAATATTGATGATGCGCCCCATGGCCATATGCATATGCGCTTTACCGATGTCCGGGTACCCAAAGAAAATATGATCCTCGGTGAAGGCCGTGGTTTTGAAGTGGCTCAGGGTCGTTTGGGGCCTGGTCGTATCCACCACTGCATGCGCTCACTGGGTCTTGCTGAAGCTGCTCTTAAGCTGATGTGCGAACGCTCGTTAACCCGGGAGGCCTTTGGTCGCCCTCTCGCCAAGCTGGGTGCTAATGGCGATATTATTGCCCAGGCCCGTATTGATATCGAAATGACCAGGCTGCTGTGTTTAAAAGCGGCCTGGTTAATGGATCACGAAGGCACAGATGCGGCTCAGCCCTTTATCTCAATGATTAAGGTTGCAGCGCCTAATATGGCATTGAAAATTATCGATGAAGCTATGCAGATGCATGGTGGTATTGGTCTGTCACAGGATACGCCACTGGCGACCTGGTATGGCGCGCAGCGCACCTTGCGCTTTGCCGATGGCCCGGATTCCGTTCACCGTATGGTGATTGCCCGTCGCGAACTCAGTCAATACAGATAGGAGAACGACTATGACTATTAGATACGATGGACAGGTTGCAATAGTGACTGGCTCAGGTAATGGTCTGGGCCGTTCCCACGCGCTGGCACTGGCCGCACGTGGTGCCAAGGTAGTGGTCAATGACCTTGGTGGTAATGTTAATGGTGTTGGCGGTTCAAGCGATGCTGCTATGGAAACCGTTGCCATGATTGAAGCCGCTGGCGGTGAAGCCATTGCCAATGGTGCCAATGTGGCGAAGATGGATGAAGTTGAAGCCATGGTTACCCAGGCCGTTGAGAAATGGGGCCGGGTAGATATTCTGGTCAACAATGCCGGTATTCTGCGGGATAAAAGCTTCGCCAAAATGGGTATGGATGATTTTCAGCTGGTAGTTGATGTGCATCTGATGGGCTCCGCCAACTGCTCCAAAGCGGTCTGGGAGTTAATGCGCGAGCAGGGTTATGGTCGTATTGTTATGACCACGTCTTCAAGCGGTATGTATGGTAACTTTGGCCAGGCCAACTATGGCGCTGCCAAAATGGCTGTTGTGGGTTTTATGAACACCCTTTGTATAGAGGGTGAAAAGTACAACATCAAAGTTAACTGTCTGTCGCCCACGGCTGGCACTCGTATGCTGGAAGGACTGGTGACGGATGAGCAGTCGGATATTATGACTGTGGAAGCGGTCACTGCTGGACTGCTGACTATCTGCGATGAAGCGGCTCCCAATCGTAGTATTCTCTGTGCTGGCGCCGGTGGTTATGCGCGCACTCATATTTATGAGACCGATGGCATCTATCTGCCACCAGAGCGGCAGACCCCGGAAAATGTTCGCGCTCAGATTGAGGCTATTGAGAATCCGGAAGGCCAGCAGATGCTGGTGGGTGGTTTTCAGCAAACCAACAAGTTTGTTGCCAAAGCTGCGGCATATCTGACCGACAAAAAATAATAACAATTGGGGCATCATTATGAGAGCACTAGTCTGTAAAGAGTTTGGATCCACAGAAAATCTGACCCTAGAAGAGGTGGATACACCGACCCCGGGCAAAGGGGAGATTCTGATGGAGATTAAAGCCACGGGGGTTAACTTTCCCGATGTGCTGACGGTTCAGGGCAAGTACCAGTTTAAACCTGAACTGCCGTTTATTCCCGGGGCCGAATTGGCTGGTGTAGTCTCTGCGGTAGGCGAGGGTGTAACCAGTCGCAAGGTGGGCGACAAGGTGATTGCTACAACACAGATTGGCGCCTTTGCCGAGCAATGTGTGGTTAATGAGCACACCACTTTTGAGATGGGCAATACCATGTCCTTTGAGCAGGCTGCTGGTTTTGCGATTACCTATGGCACTTCCTATTACGCGCTAAAGCAGCAGGCTAATATTCAGCCCGGCGAAACTCTGCTGGTATTGGGTGCTGCTGGTGGCGTGGGTATTGCCACTATTCAGATTGCCAAAGCGATGGGCGCTACTGTTATTGCAGCGGCCAGTTCCGAAGAGAAACTGGATTTTGCCTGTGAAGCGGGAGCTGATCTGCGCATTAACTATTCCACGGAGAATCTTAAAGACAAGGTTAAAGAGTTGACTGGTGGCAAAGGTGCCGATGTTGTCTATGACCCTGTTGGTGGTGATTTTTCCGAGCAGGCATTCCGCGCTATTGCCTGGGATGGTCGTTTCTTGGTTATCGGTTTTGCCTCTGGTCCAATTCCAGCTATGCCACTGAATCTTGCTCTGCTTAAAGGTGCTTCTCTGGTAGGTGTTTTCTGGGGTGCCTGGGCGGCCCGTGCGCCTATTGAGTCACGCAAAAACTTTGACGAGCTGATTGAAATGATTGATGGCGGTAAGTTTTCGCCACTGGTTACTGAGGTTTATTCTCTGGATGACTATAAGGCAGCATTTGCGTCGATCTCGGAGCGGCGTGCCAAAGGTAAAGTGATTCTGTCTAACGGTTAGCTGGTTTAGAAAAAAGCTCGTCTTTGGTTTTTTGCAGGGGGTAGTGTAGATTTATCTGCTTCTACCCATACCTGCAGCCACAAAACTCAAGGCGTGTTATAACGGGGTTTGCGGCAGCTTCACTAACTCCAAAACTGCAGCAAACCTAATACAAAGACCAGTTAAGACAGCAGTGGCCCAAGCTTCATAGCCACACCCATATCCCCCTGAATCTTCAGCTTTCCGCTCATAAAGGCCATGGTGCCATCCAGCTTGCCGTCAGCCATCTCCATAAAGTCTGCCAGACTGATTGCCATGGTGCAGGCAGCCTCCGTGTCTTCATTGCTGATCACATTTGGCACCTGTGATGCGTCCAAAACCAGAATGCCATCATCGCCAAAATCAAATTTCAAGATTGAACCCAGGCCGCAATCTTCCCCAATCTTTTCTTTTAAACCTGCTGTAACCAATTCCAATGACATTGTTGTATCCTCTTGTTATTGATCGGCCCTTAATTTTGGGCACGTTTATGAGCATTGTTTCCAATACTGTAAAAATAATAGTCATTAAACTCAAGACAAATTAATACCACGCAAGACTAACAGATGATAATACACTCCGTTGTCAACAGAGTGACAGTTTAAGTCGTGTTTTTGACTGTATTCTGTAAGATGGAACCGGGATTAATAATGGCTCTGTTCAGGGAGCCAGTGTCACCGATAATAATTACAATAAGGTTATTTATGCATCAGCCACTAGCTGGACCGCAAGCATCACCGAAAGCCACAGGCATACTGCTGTTTCTGCTGCTGCTCAATATTCTCAATATGGTCGATCGAACCCTGATCACTAGCTTTGGCACCGCCATTATTACTGATCTGGATTTGAGTGACTCCCAGTTTGGCCTGCTAACCGGGCCCATCTTTGTCTTTTTCTACTCCATTATGGGTCTGTTTATGGGCGCCCTGGCTGATCGAGTGCATCGACCTCGGCTGATAGCAGCAGGGCTGGTGCTTTGGAGTGCGTTGACCGCCGTGTCCGGCGTCGCCAAAAATTTCGCCCAGATTGGTGTAGCCCGGCTGTTTATCGGCGTGGGAGAGTCAGCCATGGCGCCCTCAGCCATCTCCATGATCTCAGATATGTTTCCCAAAGCGAGACGAGGCACAGCCACCGGCATCTACTATCTGGGCGTACCACTGGGGGCCGGAGCTAGCTTTATAGTCGCCGGAATACTCGGTCCCATGATCGGCTGGCGCAACTGCTTCCTGCTACTGGGTGGTCTGGGGCTGGTTTTAGCCCTGGTGCTGTTGCTGATCAAAGACCCAGAGCGGGGCGCAATGGAAGAAAAGGGCAGCGCAGAAGAGCAGCAGGAGAGCCTGATAGGAGGCAACTGGCGAAGCATTGTGTCCGATGTCTTTAATGTCGTGAAATCGACCCCGGCACTTGCCTGGACCATGATCGGCGCAGTATTTTTGCATATACCACTGGGCGCAGGGCAGTTTGCCATTGTCTGGCTGGAGCGAGAGAGAGGCTTTGGTATCGGCGAAATTAGTGCCACCTACGGGCTGGTCTATATTGTATTTGGTACAGCGGGCACATTTCTGGGAGGCATACTTAGCGATTGGTATCAGGCCAGATACAGAGGCGGGCGAGTGAGATTTTTAGGCCTGCTGATGTTAGCTGTTACTCCACTACTGATTTCGTTCCGTTTTGTAGATCCCTCATCAGCGTTGTTCTATATAGGCATGGCCGCTGGTATGTTCAGCGTAAGCTCCTTCTATGGCCCGGCATTTTCAACGGTTCAGGATCTAACCCCAGTGCGCTTGCGTGGGGTCATGACAGGGCTGTTGCTGGTGGCCTGCAACCTGCTTGGTCTGGGAATAGGTGCCATGATGACCGGTGTGCTCAGTGATGTGTTTTTCGCCAATGGGATTTTTGAGCCACTAACTAAAGCCTTGCTCAGTGCTGATATTTTATCGGCCGCCGCGCCATTCAGCTTTATTGTTGCCTCTATGTATCTTGAAAAGATGAAAGCCAGGGCCTAAGTCGTCGACGCAGTCGGCCAGCTATTTTTGGGCGATTGGCATAGGCTCTTATATTGCTGGCATAGAATCCAAAGAGTACTGGGGTTCAAGTCAGTAGTATTTGCTCTCACAAGTGCTGTTTTTGGAGACAATAGGCGATGGCAGAGAAAACCTTAAGTATAGCTGGGGCCAGCGGGTTCTGGGGTGATGCTGCCCGAGCTACACCGCAGCTGCTAAAAGACGGCAATCTGGACTTTATCGCCTACGATTATCTCGCCGAAATCACCATGTCGATTATGGCCCGGGCCCGAGCTAAAAACCCCGATCACGGCTATGCCTTGGACTTTATCACCGCGGCCATGAAGCCCAACCTTAAAGAAATCGCCCGCCAGGGTGTAAAAATTGTGTCCAATGCCGGTGGTGTAAACCCCCAGGCCTGCGCCAATGCACTGCGTACATTGATTGCCGAGATGGGGCTAGACCTCAAAGTGGCCTGTGTGCTGGGGGACGATATGATTGCCCAGCGAGATCAGCTTGCCGAGCAGGGTTATACAGAGATGTTCACCGGCGCGGCCTTTCCTGCGGTCGATAAAATTGCCAGCATTAATGCCTATCTGGGTGCCTTTCCGGTGGCTAAAGCATTGGATGAGGGGGCAGATATAGTGGTTACCGGTCGCTGTGTTGACAGCGCGGTGACTCTGGGGGCCTGTATCCATCGCTTTGGCTGGGGCCGCGATGATCTGGATAAGCTGGCCATGGGCTCACTGGCCGGCCATATTATTGAATGTGGCCCCCAGGCAACCGGCGGTAACTTTACCGACTGGGAAGAGGTTGAGAGCCTGGAAACCATTGGCTATCCCATTGCCGAAGTGCATGCCGATGGCAGTTTTGACTGCTCTAAGCCCGAGGGCACCGGAGGGTTGGTAAGCCGGGCTACCATAGCCGAGCAGATGGTCTATGAAATTGGCGACCCTCAGGCCTATATATTGCCGGATGTGGTCTGTGATTTCTCTCAGGTCGAGCTTGAGCAGCTGGGTGAAAATCTGGTGCGAGTTACTGGCGCAACCGGCCTGCCTGCGCCCGATACTTATAAGGTGTGCACCACCTATGCCGATGAATTTCGCGGTGGCACTAATATGACGTTCTATGGGGTGGATGCCGACCGCAAGGCGCAAAAGCTGGCCGATGCTATTTTTGCTGCCTCCCGACGCACCTTTAAGCAGCTGGGATTGCCTGACTACAGTGAAACCAGTGTAGAGCTGATTGGCGCAGAGAGCCAGTTTGGTGCCAATGCCCAGATCAGCCGCTGCCGTGAGTTGGTGCTAAAAATAGCTGCCAAGCATCCAGAGGCCGCCGGTATTGGCATACTGCTAAAAGAGGCTGTGGGTCTGGGGCTGGCAACACCGCCGGGTCTGTCTGGCTTTGCCGGTGCTCGGCCCAGCCCATCGCCCGTGGTGAGGTTATTTTCCTTTGCGCTGCCCAAGGGTACAGCGCAGATTGAGGTGGAGATTGACGGCGTTACCCACCAGGTACCAGACGGCCCGGGGCAGTCCTTTAGTGTGCAAAAATTGCCGCGGCCCACTGCGCCCTCTGCGCCGACAGATGCCTCGGTTCCAGTACCCCTGATTAAGCTAGCCTGGGGGCGCAGTGGCGATAAGGGCGACAAGGCCAATATCGGCATTATTGCCCGCCGGCCGGAATACCTTCCCTATATTTATGCTGCGCTGACCGAGCAGGCCGTGGCCGACGGCTTTGCCCATTTTTTACCTGCGCAAGCCGCTGGCAAGACTGAAAGCTATGTAGACCGTTACCTGATGCCGGGCAGCCATGCTATTAACTTTTTAATTCACGATGTGCTGGGCGGCGGTGGTATGGCCAGTATTCGCAACGATGCCCAGGGCAAAGGCTATGGGCAGATTCTTTTAGCACTGTCGATTCCGGTTAGCGCCGAGATTGCCGAGCACATTAAATAATAGAACCAGTACGACGGAGATAGACCATGGCAGTCTTTGCCTCAAAAATAAATACCAGTTCAGAGACCTATCTAAAACAGCGAGCCGAGATGCTCGAGCTGGTGGATAAGCTCAATGAGCTCAATAGCCGCGGCCGCGCTATTTCGGAAAAGCGCAAGCCGCGCTTTGACAAGCGCGGCCAGTTGACCCCCAGAGAGCGACTGGCGCGACTGCTTGACCCTGGCATGCCATTTTTGGAAATTAGTAATCTCGCCGGCTATAAGCTGGATACCAAAGATGAGGCCAAATCGATCCCTGGCTCCACAGTGATTGCCGGTATAGGTTTTATCTCGGGAGTACGCTGTGCCGTGGTGGTGGACGATAGCGGTATTTTGGCCGGCTCCATGACCACTGCCGGGGGCTATCGAATTCGCCGCGCACAGCAAATTTCGCTCGAGCAAAAGCTGCCCTTTGTGCACCTGGTAGAGAGCGCCGGTGGCGACCTAATGAACTATACGGTTGAAGGCTTTAGCGCCGGTGGTGACCTGTTTGGCAGCCTGGCCAAGCTGAGTAAAGAGGGTATTCCGGTTATCTCTATACTGCATGGCTCTTCCACTGCTGGCGGCGCCTATATGCCTGGGCTTAGCGACTATGTGATTGCCGTTAAGGGTACCGGCCGGGCCTTTTTAGCTGGCCCGCCACTGCTTAAAGCGGCCACTGGCGAGATAGCCACAGAAGAAGAACTGGGGGGCTCTGAGATGCATGCCACCACCTCTGGTCTGGCAGAATATCTGGCGGAAAACGATGGCCATGGCATTCAGATCTGCCGTGAAGTGGTGGCTCGCCTACAGTGGAATGATAACTGCCAGTTGCCTGAGCCGCGGCAGTTTGCCGAGCCCATCTATGATCCAGATGAGCTGGCCGGGGTGATTCCGGTGGACTATCGCACCCCTTACGATATGCGTGAGCTAGTAGCCCGAGTGGTGGATGGCTCCGATTTTCTCGACTTTAAACCGCGCTTTGGTGTGTCTACTGTGTGTATTCAGGCCGAGATCTACGGCCAGGCGGTGGGCATTATTGGCAACAATGGCCCCATTGACCCCCAGGGTGCCAATAAGGCCACGCAGTTTTTGCAGCTGCTGGATCAGGCCAATATCCCGGCGCTGTTTTTCCAAAACACCACTGGCTATATAGTCGGCACCAAGTCCGAGCAGGCCGGCATGATTAAGCATGGCTCGAAGATGATTCAGGCGGTGCGCAATATTGAAGTGCCACGCATTACCTTTATGACCGGTGCCAGTTTTGGGGCCGGCAACTACGGCATGTGCGGGCGTGGCTATGACCCGGATTTTCTGTATACCTTCCCCAATGCCAAGATGGGCGTAATGGGCGGCGAGCAGGCGGCCAAAACCATGTCGATGGTGGCTCGAGGCAAAGCGGCAGCCATGGGTGTTGAGCCCGATGAAGAGGCGCTGGCCGCCCAGGAGAAGGGCCTGGCCCATGTGTTTGACTCCCAGTCTGACGCCTTCTACTGCTCAGGCCACCTGATGGACGATGGCATGATCGACCCGCGCAATATGCGCAAAACATTGGGACTGCTGCTGGAAACCGTGCGCGAGGCACGCCATAGAACGGTGCGTCCCAATAGCTTTGGCATTGCCCGCCTGTAACTGGAGACTAAAAATACCATGAGCGATTTATCAAACGCTGCATTGCCAGTCACTCAGTCGCTGTTACTAGAGCGCGACGACTGGGTGCTAAAAATCTGGTTTAACCGCCCTGAGGCCAAAAATGCGCTGTCGGCACAAATGACCGAGGAGTTAAATGCTGTACTGGATGCGGTATCTGAAGACCGCAGTCTGCGCGCCATTGTGCTGCGTGGGGCTGGCGGTGTGTTCTGTGCCGGCGGTGATATCAAGGGTTTTAAATCCGGCATGCAGGCCACAGATGCAGACGAAGTGGCAGCTAGTAATCGCAGCTTTGGCGACCTGATGATCAAGTTAAACGAGCAGCCCCAGGTGGTGATTGTTTTGGTGGAGGGCGCCGCTATTGGCGGTGGTCTGGGCCTGGCCTGTGTGGGTGATGTAACACTGGTGACTGCCGATGCCCGGTTCCGTTTAAGCGAGACCAGTCTGGGTATTCCCCCGGCCCAGATAGCGCCCTTTGTGACTGAGCGAGTGGGGCTAACCCAGGCTCGACGATTAATGCTGACCGGTGCGCGGTTTAAAGGAGCGGAAGCCTTAGCCCTGGGTATTGCCCATGGGGTGGCAACAGATACAGCAGATTTGGAAGCTCAGTGCGAGACTATATTGGGCCATATTAAAGCCTGTGCGCCGGGTGCCAATGCGGTGACCAAAGGTATTTTATTTGAATCAGTGCGCCGCCCCCGCGCCGAGGCGCTGGACTTCGCCTCGCGAGGTTTTGCCCAGTGCATGTTGAGCCCTGAGGGCCTGGAAGGGGTGGCAGCTTTTGTTGAAAAGCGGCCTGCCTCTTGGAATAAATAACAGGAATCTTACTGATGAAACTCTTTACTAGTATTTTAATTGCCAACCGCGGCGAGATTGCCTGCCGGGTGATACGCACCGCCACACAGCTGGGTTACCGCACCATAGCGGTTTACTCCGAGGCCGATGCTGGTGCCCCCCATGTGCAGCTGGCCGATGCTGCAGTTTGCATTGGCCCAGGACCTGTGGGCGAGTCCTATCTGCTGGCGGAGAATATTTTGGCCGCGGCCGCGTCCAGTGGCGCTGAAGCTATTCACCCGGGCTATGGTTTTCTGAGTGAAAATGCCGCCTTTGCCGAGGCGGTTGAGTCTGCCGGGCTGGTATTTATCGGGCCTACTAGGGAAGCCATAGATGTAATGGGCAACAAGGCCGAGTCTAAACGCCGCATGATTGATGCAGGTGTGCCCTGTGTGCCTGGCTATGAGGGGCTGGATCAGGCAGATAAAACCTTATTGGCCGAGGGTAAAAAAATTGATCTGCCGTTAATGGTGAAGGCTGCTGCCGGTGGCGGTGGTCGCGGTATGCGTCTGGTCCATGATTACGGTGAGCTGGGCAATGCCATCAAGCTGGCCCGGGCTGAGGCCGAAAGTGCCTTTGGCTCCGGTGAGCTGATTCTAGAAAAAGCCATTATCCAGCCCCGTCATGTAGAGATTCAGATATTTGCTGATACCCAGGGCAATACCATTCATCTGGGTGAGCGAGACTGTTCGGTGCAGCGCCGTCACCAGAAGGTGGTGGAAGAGGCACCCTGTCCGATTATGACGCCGGAACTGCGCGAGCAGATGGGTCAGTCGGCTATTGATGCGGCAAAAAGTGTTAACTATCGCGGTGCTGGCACGGTGGAATTTTTGCTCGATGCCAGTGGTGCGTTTTACTTTTTAGAGATGAATACCAGGTTACAGGTAGAGCACCCGGTCACCGAACTGATTACCGGTCTGGATTTGGTGCAGTTGCAAATTAATGTGGCCCAGGGTCGACCTCTGGGTATGACTCAGGACGATATAAAACTACAGGGCGCTGCTATAGAAGTGCGCCTGTATACAGAGGACCCCAGTCAGGACTTTTTGCCTGCTTCTGGGCCGGTCGACCTGTGGCAGCCAGCGACTGGCGTTGGTGTGCGTATTGATGCTGGAATCTCTACTGGCCAGGCGATCTCTCCCTTTTATGACCCTATGGTAGCCAAGGTAATTGGCTATGGTGATGATCGAGAAACGGCGAGAACAAGACTGATCGCTGCATTAAAAGAAACTGTGTTATTTGGCACAGCCAACAACAAAGACTTTCTGATTCAATGTCTGGAAAAACAGAGCTTTATTGATGGTGCCGCCACTACAGCATTTATTGCTGAGGAGTTTGTCGAGGCGGATCTGGCTGTGGCTGAACCCAGCGTCGAAGACGCTGCGGCCGCTGCGGTAATTGATTTAAATCTTGAATACCAGCGTTATTTTGCCAGTAGTACATTGAGCAGCCACAAACTTAAGAACTGGACCATGGCCAGTGGGCTGGTCTCTCGCAAGCAGTACCAGTTTGGCGAGAGTCTCTTTGACTTCTCTATCTCACCAGTAGCCAATAGCGCAGACAGCTACCTGGTTACCTGTGACCACTCGCAACAGCAAATTGAAATAAAGGTATTAACAATCGAGGGCAGTGGTGCCAGCCTGTCAATTAATGGCTCTGCTAAGTTGGCGACCTTTAAGCTGCACCAGCATGGCCAGCTGTACTGTTCGATCGCTGGTCGCGGTGCCCTGTTTAAAGACCAGATTATTCTCGACGGTGCTGTGGATGAAACTGCTGGCGGTGGCCGCGTGATAGCGCCAATGCATGGTCTACTGCTTGAGGTGCTGGTTAAGCCGGGAGATCAGGTGGTCAGAGGAGAAAATTTGGCTGTTTTGGAGGCTATGAAAATGCACTATGAAATTATTGCCGAGGTGGACGGTACCGTGGAAGAGGTTACTGCGGTGGCAGGCAACCAAGTGGCGGCCGATGACGTATTAATTGAAATAAACCAACAACAAGAGGCCAACTAATGGCACTAAAGCTTTGGCACTGCGCCGGTTCAAGATCGATTCGCCCCCTGTGGACATTAGAGGAAATGGGGATTGATTATGATATCGAGGTGATGAAGTTCCCGCCGCGTTTTGTCCACCCTGGCTATACAGATATTAACCCTATTGGCACTGTGCCATTTTTTACTGATGGCAATGTGGAAATGACGGAATCAGCGGGAATCAGCCAGTATTTGGTGGATAAGTATGGTCCCACAGATCTTGCCGTGGGGGTTGATGAGCCCGACTATGGCCTCTACCTAAACTGGCTGCACCGCAGTGATGCTACCCTCACATTTCCCCAGACTCTGGTGCTGAGATATACCATTCTCGAGCCCGAAGAGAAGCGCCTGCCCAGCGTGGCGGCAGACTACGCCAAATGGTTTCACGCCCGCCTGCGGTCCGTAGAAGAGGCGACAGCAGACCGGGAGTTCCTCTGTGCTGGCCGCTTTACCATTGCCGATATCGCTGTGGGCTATGCTCTCTATCTGGCCGAGACCCTGAGGCTGGGCGAGGGCTTTAAGCCTAATACCATAGCCTATTACGAGCGCCTAAAGGCGCGACCTGGGTTCCAGCGCGCCACGCGTTTTGAGTCCGCAGCAATGGTTTAGAAAAAAAATTTAAAACAGGACTTACCATGACCACTCAGCCTCATTCCAAATACCCGCATCTTTTTACGCCGCTGGATCTGGGTTTTACCCAGCTTAAAAACCGCGCCCTGATGGGCTCTATGCATACAGGACTGGAAGAGGTGGAAGGGGGCTTTGAGCGTCTGGCAGCCTATTTTTCCGAGCGCGCCCAGGGTGGTGTGGGCATGATGATTACCGGCGGTATTAGCCCCAATGAAGAGGGTGGCATGGGTTCGGAGATGTCGACGCCTGAGCATGCGGCAGATCATCGGCAGATAACCGAGGCTGTGCATGGGGTGGATCCGGATATCAAAATCTGTATGCAGATTCTCCATGCCGGGCCATTGGCCGAGACACCAAAGTTAGTCGGCCCTTCCGCTGTGCGCTCCAGGCTATCCCCTCTGGTGCCCAATGAGCTGGATGAAGCCGGTGTACAGAAACAGATTAATGACCATGTGCAGTGCGCCAAAATGGCCAAACTGGCCGGTTACGACGGCGTCGAAATTATTGGTTCAGCTGGTTATTTGCTAAGTACCTTTCTGGTGGAAAAGACCAATCAGCGGGAAGATCAATGGGGTGGCACCTTTGAAAACCGTATGCGCTTTCCCCTGGAAATTATGCGCCGCTGCCGCGCTGAAGTTGGTGAAAACTTTATTCTGATCTTCCGTATCGCCGCCATGGATATGTTGCAGGGCGGCATGGCCTGGGATGAAGTGGTATTGCTGGCCAAAGAAATGGAAAAAGCCGGTGCTACTATTATCAGCACCCACTTTACCTGGCATGAGTCGGCGGTGCCGACCATTGCGACTATGGTTCCTCGTGCTGCATTTTCCGGGGTGACCGGGCGCCTGCGCAAAGAGCTGAGTATCCCCTGCATTACCAGCAATCGCATCAATATGCCCGATGTGGCGGAGACAGTGCTGGCTGATGGGGAGGCGGATATTGTCTCTATGGCCAGACCTATGCTGGCGGATGCTGAGCTGGTAAAAAAAGCCTTTGAAGGCCGAGAGGATGAGATCAATACCTGCATTGGCTGCAATCAGGCCTGTCTAGATCATGGTTTTGAAGGCAAGGAAATCAGCTGCCTGGTTAACCCTAGGGCCTGCCATGAAACCATGCTTAACTATGAGCTCAGTCAGGAGCCGAAAAAGATTGCTGTGGTCGGCGCAGGCCCGGCCGGTTTGGCTTATGCCACTGTCGCTGCGGAGCGGGGGCATTCGGTGACTCTCTATGACAGTGCCAGTGAGATTGGTGGTCAGTTTAATCTGGCCAAGCAGGTGCCGGGCAAAGAAGAATTTTATGAAACATTGCGTTACTACCGGCGCATGCTGGATGTGCATCATGTAGATCTGCGCTTGAATACGAGAATCAATGCTGAGGATCTTGTATCTGCTGGTTACGAGCATGTGGTTGTGGCCACCGGTATTACGCCGCGGGTGCCAGAGCTGGAGGGTATTGATCACCCCAAGGCGGTCAGCTATGTGGACGTGATTCGTGGCAATGTTGAGGTGGGCAAGCGCGTTGCGGTAATGGGTGCCGGGGGCATAGGTTTCGATGTCTCGGAACTGATTATGCACAAGGGCGTTTCTGCGGCTACAGACAAACAGGTATTTGCCCGGGAATGGGGGGTGGATTTTGTCAACCATCCCCGTGGTGGTGTCACAGGCGTTGTTCCTCAGGTTGAGGCGGCAGACCGGCAGGTATTTCTGCTACAGCGTAAATCTACGCCAGTGGGTCGCGGTTTGGGCAAGACAACAGGCTGGACCCATCGTATGTCGCTGGCCAAGCGTGGGGTGCAAATGATGAATGGCATCGAGTATCGCAAAATTGATGATAAGGGCCTGCATATCAGTATTGAAGGTCAGCCCCAGGTGTTGGAGGTAGATACGGTCATTATCTGTGCCGGTCAGACACCGGCCCGGGGTCTCTATGATGAGCTGGCTAACACTGGTATTGCCATCAGTCTGGTTGGTGGAGCCTATAAGGCTGCTGAACTGGATGCCAAGGCGGCGATTAATCAGGCCAGCTATTTGGCGGCCGCGGTTTAACCATAGGTATATGGTGGCGAGAAAGGGTGACCGCCCGGTCGTAGCTAAGAGATCCATGCAATGGTCTTATAACCTATTATCTCTTCCTATATAGCACAGGCCGAGTCCGGTAAAAGTACCTGTAACAGAGACAGATACTGGTCTGGAAGGGGTCTCTGGTACGTACAACAGATGGCTTTTTTTATATTGACATAATAAGTGCCATAACATATGGTGTGGCCCTAAATTTTTAAGGAGTGAGCGTCCGTGGACATTAAATTTTCAGCAGAGGATCTGGCATTTCGCGATGAGGTGCGGGATTTTTTTACCCAGGAATACGACAGTTCAATTACTGCCAAATTCAGCAGTGCTGCGGGTACTGACTATAAAGAAGGCATTGTGGCCTGGCAGAAAAAACTTCATGCCAAGGGATGGGTCGCACCTGGCTGGCCTAAAGAATATGGTGGCACTGACTGGTCGGCGACGCAGAAGTTTATCTTTGAGACTGAGCGTGGTTTGGCTGGTATTCCAGATGTGGTTCCCTTTGGTTTGAAAATGGTTGCGCCGGTAATTTACACCTTTGGTAATGAAGAGCAAAAAGCGCGCTTTCTACCGCGTATTCTTGAAAGCGACGACTGGTGGTGTCAGGGTTATTCTGAACCTGGTGCGGGTTCAGATCTAGCCGCGCTAAATACTACGGCTGACTATGCGGGCGATAACTATATAGTTAATGGCCGCAAGATCTGGACCACTTTTGCCCAGTATGCAGACTGGATATTCTGTCTGGTGCGCACCAGCAAAGGTATGCGCAAACAGCAGGGCATCAGCTTTTTGCTGATCGATATGAATACTCCAGGTATTACGGTTAAGCCAATTGTGACTATTGACGGCAAGCACAGCCTCAACGAGGTTTTGTTTGAAGATGTTGCAGTGCCCACCGAGAATCTGATTGGTGAGCAGGATAAGGGCTGGACCTATGCCAAGGCGCTGCTGGCCCATGAGCGAACAGGCATGGCCGAGGTGGCGGACTCTACCCGTATGCTGGACTCTCTCAAGCAGCGCGCCAGCGTTGAAGTGAATGGCGGCAAGGCGATGATTGATGATCCTATCTTCCAGATGCGTCTCTCGGATATCGAGATGGAGCTGATGGCTCTTGAGTACACCGAGTTGCGGGTATTTGCCTCTATGGCAGCGGGCGGTATGCCGGGGCCAGAGTCTTCACTATTAAAAATTAAAGGCACTGAAATCAGTCAGGCGATTCACGAGCTGCAGCTGCAGCTGGCGTCGTTTTATGGCGGTGCATTACCGGAAAATCTAAATGCTGATGAATTGGGCCATGACTTTGCTTTCGAGGCCCGAGGTAAATACATGTATGGTCGCGCAGCCACTATTTATGGCGGGTCCAATGAAGTGCAGCGCAATGTGATCGCCAAAGCGGTACTGGGTTTATAGGGCTATTTAAAGGTCTTTACGATTACAAGCAGGCTCCCTGCAGGTTGAGCCAAAAACAGATTTCAGGAGTTAATACAGATGAATTTTGATTTTACCGAAGAACAAACCATGATCAAGGACAGTGTCTCGCGCTTTGTTCGAGATGAATATGACTTTGATACCAGACGCAAAATTGTTGAATCAGACGAGGGCATTAGCCGGGAATTCTGGTCCATGTTTGCGGAGCTGGGATGGTTGTCTGTGCCCTTTGCCGAAGAGTACGGCGGGTTTGGTGGCACTGTTGACGATATAGCTGCGGTGATGGAAGAGTTGGGTAAGGGTATTGTGGTTGAGCCCTATGCGTCCACTGTTGTGGTGTTTGGTGGCCTGCTGGCGGCCTCAGATAACGCTGCTCTCAAGGCTGAGGTAATTCCCGGCATTATTGATGGTAGGTGCATGGGTTCACTGGCTTCTACCGAGGCTCAGTCTCGCTATGAGATGAGTGACGTTGCAACCACAGCAACAGCCACTGATGGTGGTTTCAATATCAACGGAGAGAAGACTGTTGTGGCCAATGGCGGCACAGCGGACAAGTTTATTGTTACCGCTCGCCACAGCGGTGAACAGTTTGATCGCGCGGGCATCAGCCTGTTTTTGATCGAAGCTTCTGCCCCTGGGGTTGAGGTTAAAAGCTACAAGATGATGGATGGCCAGAGTGCAGCCACAGTGACCTTTAAAGATGTGATGGTACCTGCAGGTCAGCTGCTCAACACAGCGGGCGAAGGTATGGACCTGATTGATCAGGTGATGCCGCAGATTCTGATGGGTCTCAGTGCTGAAGCTCTGGGTATTATGGCGACGCTGAATACGGCTACGGTTGAATATTCCAAGGTGCGGCAGCAGTTCGATACGCCGATCAGCTCTTTCCAGGTGCTGCAGCATCGCATGGTAGATACTTTTATGGCCTGCGAGCAGACTAAATCGATGCTTTATCGCGGACTCTGTCAGGCGGGTGAAGATGATTCTGCGGCGCTGTTAAAAACTGTACATGCCCTTAAGGCCACTGTTGCCCGCTATGGCAAGCTGATTGGTGAAGAGGCGATTCAGATTCATGGCGGTATTGGCATGACTGATGAGTTAAATATCGGTCATTATGTGAAGCGTCTGATGATGATTAATGTGAGCTTTGGCGATGGCGATTACCATCAGAAGAAGTTTAACCAACTCAGTTATTCTGCTTGATGATGAGTCTGCCCACCCTGGCTGTTGGCCTCAGCGCTGCCGGGCTGACTTGGTGGGGCTACAGGTTACTGCGCCGAGATCCATTGGCGCAATTTGACCTTCCACTGGGGCACCTGGCTTCGGTGGATAGCCCAGAGGCTAAGCTTCAGTCCAAGCAGGCGCTAGTGGCGATCACTCAGCGCCTAAAGGCTAGTGCGGCCAGTTCCAGCAAACTTTCCATCAAGCGCCGTGTGCCAATTATGCGGGAGGCCATGGAGGCTTTTTTTGCCGAGACAGAGAAGCTGGCGGTCAGTACTTTTACCCCTGTGGATGCCGCCGGTGTGCCTGCTGAATGGGTGGTGGCACCTGGGGTTGATGCAGATAATAGCCGCCGCCTGATGTATATCCATGGCGGCGCTTTCTTCGCTGGCAGCCCTAAAAGTCATCGGGTGATTACCAGCAAGTTATCAGAAATTACTAATAGCTCGGTGCTGGCCATCGACTATAGATTGATGCCTGAATACAGCCGCCGAAACTCCGTTGAAGACTGCCATACTGCCTATGAATGGTTGCTGGATAATGGCTCTCAGGGCCCAGGCAAAGCCGCCAATATGCTGGTTGCCGGAGATTCAGCCGGGGGAAACTTAACCCTGGTTCTGCTGGCCCTGTTGCGAGATAGTGGAGGCCGGGCTCCCAATGCCGCTGTGTGCCTGTCACCTGTCACTGACTGCCGGTTTAACAGCCCCAGTATTTTTTCCAATCTGAGCTCTGACGTGATGCTTAAGCCTCTGGCCAGTCGCATTACCAGAGTACCCAAAATTCTGCTGCGCCTAAGTGCCCGCCATTTGGCCAGGGATAACCCCAGTGATCCGCTGATTTCGCCATTGCTTGGGGATCTGTCAAACCTGCCACCCACATTGGTGCTGGCAAGTCATGATGAGATTCTGCGGGATGATGGGCGACGCTATGTGAATAAAGCAGTAGCCTCAGGGTCAAAAGCTGAGTTTGTCTACTTTATGAAAATGCCCCATGTATGGCCGATTTTTTATCCCGACCTGCCAGAAGCGGAACTGACCTTCCAGCAGATCAGTGGTTTTCTAGACCGTCATTCTTGATAATTAACCCTTGGGCTTGCGCATCATTAGCGCCGGGGTTGATTCTGTGTAAGCAATGAACTCCGGGTCCGATCCCCATTTTTTTTGTGCCAGATTTTCCAGCAGTGGAATGCCACTGACTTTAGTCAGTAGCACAAAGACAAATACCGGCGATATCATGGTGGCCAGTTGCCAGCCACTGAGAACTGGTAGGGCCAGCAGCGCCAGACCCAACCACAATGTTATTTCACCGAAGTAGTTGGGATGCCTGGACCAGGCCCACAGGCCAGTGGTGATAAAGCGATCGCGATTGTCCGGGTTCTTTCTAAACTTGGTCTTTTGGCTGTCTGCGATCACTTCAATCAGCAGGCCTGCAATCCACAGCGCTATACCTGTGTAGGCCAATGGGCCCAGTGCTACTGTGGTGTTTGAGGTCATGGCGGCCAGTCCTGCTGCCATGGTGACCAGTACCCAGACTCCGCCTAAGGTCCAGGTCATCAAAAACCAGACAAATTTGGTTTTCATCACTCTAAAGCGCTTGTCCTGGCCGTCTTTCTTGATTCGCCAGAATAAAAATGACCCCAGCCTCAGGGCCCATATCAGGATCATTGCACCGATAATTAGATCCCGCAAATCAAGATCAGGATTGAGCCAGGCGGCGGCGATTACAGTGCTGATATAAGAAATAGAGCCGGTCAGATCAAAGTAATGCTCTGTCTGGAAGGCAAAGGAGGGGAGAAATATAATCCAGTGCAGAGCAAGGCCAATGGCACCGCAGAGAAGAAATAATGGCATTCCATGGACGCTGGTGCTGCCCTGACTACCGGCCAGCAAGATAAGGGCTGCGATACAAAGGGATACGGCAATGCCGATAATACTGTTAGTTGTTTTCATTATTATTCTCAACTGGTCGTTAACTATTATTTCGATTTATACGGCATTTGGCAGCTGACTAGATTGCTTTGCTGGTACGGTTAAAAGGCATCCATAAACACATAGGGGTCAAATTCCCGGCAGCCGCCTCCGGCCAGATTGCTATAGCGCTCGGGGTCCCAGAAGTCGCTGCTGTGGTAGGAGATTAGAAAGCTCTCTACAAACAGTTTGCAGCGGTCTTTTTGCTGCTTGAATTCTGTGTCCGATTCAATACGGGTGACCATATCCTCAACACTTGGGCTATAGTTTTCCATGCGCCAGCCGCCATCTGCGACACTGTCAAAGATCATTGTATTGGGTTTGTTTTCGCCCCAGGGGATCCAGTCTGGTTGCTGTAAGTAGCGCCCCTTGCCCGGGGAGCCGGTGTGGGCGAACTGACCCCAGTAATTCATCATGGCTTTGGATAGGGCCTCCCGTTCATCTCTGGTTTCTTCGCCGTACAGGAAAGGCAGTCTCAGGCCACCGGCAAAGTCGCCAAAAATAAAACTTATTTCCAGACCATGGCCGGCACCCACAAGTTCAGGGAGATTGGCTGCCCAGCTTTTGGGCGATGAGTCCCAGTCAAATCTATAGCTGTAAATATTGTTCTGCTGGGGCGAAGGCTGTGAACCGGTCATCAGTCGCGCCATTTCAGTGCCGCCCAGCACATGCCAGCGCTGGGAGTAATATTTTGCATAGCGCTGATAATCGGCGCGATCTTTTATATTGAGCCTGAAGCCCAGTTGCCTGTCGACAAAGCGCGGGTCACTGGCCATCAGGGATTTCTCTTCATCGCGATTTGAGCCGATAATCATGGGCACTGAATTGTAGGTCTCGGCGTTGCTGAAGACTTCGGCGAAAGGCTGTGAGGGCAACACATGGCCATCCCGCAGCAGTTGCGGTATGTGCACCCTGTCTCTGTTGCGCGCAGTCTGCAAATTGGCCTTCATCAGTGCTTCGGGGCTCTGCTTGTAAAGCAGTCCGGCAATGGCAGCGTCGGTCATATTATTGACGTCGCCTATAGCTTCACTGCGATCAGTGGCAATATTCAGATTGATCAGCAGCTGCGCAACTAGTTCATTGGAGCTGACTGGCCAGCCTGGCTGGGTTTGCTCGTCATGGAAATTTTCAGCACTGGCAAGGCTCTCTGTGCGCGATGAACCGCTCTGGCTAATCGCTTTGTGAAACAGTCCTGTGGCCAATGGCGATGCCATAAGGGCAAAAACATTGCGCCCCCCTGCGGACTCGCCAAACACTGTGACATTGTCGGCATCACCGCCAAAGGTATGGATGTTGGCTTGCACCCATCTCAGGGCGGCAATAATATCCAGCAGCCCGTAGTTGCCGGATGCATCCTCTGGGTTGGTGGCAGTATTGCGAATAGCCCGATGAGTCAGGGAGCCGAGCTGGCCCAGCCGGTAGTTGAGGGAGACAAAGATCACCTGCTGGTCTGCGGCTATATTGTTGCCCTGATAAAACCGCGCGGAGCCGAGATTATTGCCGCCGCCATGGATCCACAGCATCACTGGTAATTTGGTAGATGGATCTGTGCTGTCGGCACTGAGCTTTTGTGGTGCCCAGATATTGAGATAGAGGCAGTCTTCGCTACCCACCATATCGCCTTTGCTGCCGCCCTCTGCGGCAAGAAAGGTCCAGGGCTGGGGGCAGGGATCAGCATTTTTCAGGGCCAGCAATGGTTGCTGCCAGTTTTGCACTGGCCTCGGTGCTTTCCAGCGCAACTGGTCAACTGGTGGCGCCCCATAGGGTATGCCCAGCCAGGCGAAGGTGTTTTTGCTCGATGAGAAGCCTATAACCGGGCCATTGGCTGTCTCTCTGGCTGTGACTGGATCTGGGGTATTAATAGCACCTGTGGTGGTGACTAGGTTATCCAGGTCGATACTGTCTTTGCCCAGATATATCAGCAGGCCTGTAATCAAGCCTATTATTATCGCGGTTATTATCAGTAGATTTTTCAGCCGCATCTAAGCTTGTCTTTAGCCTCGTTTGTTCAATCGATAAATATTTAGTCCAGCAATAACCCTGCCAGATGCAGCCTGTGGTGCTGAGCATCCCCATACTGATGCTGTGACCCCAGTGCGCGTCTGAGAAAGAGCTGGGCATCGCAGTCGTAGGTGAAACCCATGCCGCCATGGAACTGAATTGCCCGGTCACCGGCAAACAACAGTGCCTCTGTGGCCTGTGCCTTGGCCATGCGGCAGGCAATTTCAGCATCCTGATCCAGGGGCTGCACGGAAATCACTGTGGCAGCATGATAGATCAGGCTGCGGGCGGAATCCATCTGTATCAATATATCTACGGTGGGATGTTTAAGGGCCTGGTAGGAGCCTATCAGGCGGCCAAATTGTATTCTGCTTGTGAGGTAGCTTACCACAGTGTCCAGTGTTGCAGCGCAGGTGCCGGTGCTCTCTGCGGCAATGAGTAGTGCTCCGATCAGTTTAATATCGCGCAGGGCAGTCTCGCTCTGGGGCAGAATATCATTGGGAGTAACCTCAACGCCGCTGAAATTCACGGTGCAGGCGCGCTTGGTCTCATCGATCAGCACTTTGCGGCTGAGGGCATCCGGGCTCAGGCTGGATGCGGCCACCAGTACTAGCACCTGGGCACCATTGTGATTGGCTGACACAATAAAGAAGTCGGCAACGGCGGCATCACTCACCAACAGTTTGCTGCCTTCTAATATCAGCTTATCTCCGCTCTCGCTGAGGTTGCAACTGGTGGTTATGGCACCCCAGTCCTCATTGTCGAGTAATGCCAATGTGCCTATGCTGCCCTCGGCAACCTGGGGCAGCCAATGGGTTTTATGCTGGTCGGAGCCACCCCGCATGATGGCCTGACTGGCTAGGGTGGTGGCGATATAGGGGGTGCTGAGTAAGTGACGGCCCATGCTTTCGATCAGGGCGACGGTGGAGCCGATGCCCAGTTCCGAGCCGCCGTACTGTTCTGGAATGGCAATGCCTGTCCAGCCCAGTTCGACCATCTCTGACCATACCTGCTGGTTATAGCCATTGTCGGAGGCGATAAGGCTGCGCACTGTGCCTATATCGGATTTGTCGGCACAGAAGCTCTTGGCGCTGTCTAATATCATTGCCTGCTCATCGGTAAAGGCAAAGGCCATATTTGCTGTTCTTGAAGTCATGGGTTCAGTCCTTTCTAATCTTTGGGCAGGCCGAGCACATGCTCGCCGACGATATTGGCTTGCACCTGGCTGGTGCCGCCACCAATAGTGGTGGAGAAATTGTTCATGTAGGCACGCTGCCAGAAGCCACCGTCAACCGCATCTTTATCACCAACATAGAGGGCGCTCTGGGCACCTTGCAGGTTTAGCGCGTACTGGCGCATGCGACGATAGAACTCAGTGCTTCGCAGCTTGCCCGACAGGGACAGGGAGTTGGGGTAGTCGGCGCACAGGGCAGGGGTCTGTATGCGTTTTTCAGCCAAGTGAAGGGCTTTTTCTTCAATCAGAAATTTGACCAGGTTATCTCTGGTCAGGGGATCTTTGAGCAGTGGCTGGCCCTCCCGTTCAATCTCTGCGGCCATCTTGAGCAGATCATTCATCACGATTGAGAGTATTGAAATACCCCCAGCTGCACCGGCTTCTGCGCCGCGCTCATATTGCAATGTCTGCATGGCAATGCGCCAGCCCTGACCTTCTTCGCCCATAATGCAGTCGGCTGGAATGCGTGCATCGGTAAAGAAGGTTTCAGTAAAGCCATATTCGCCGGTGAGCTTTTTGATGGGCTGGGTGCTGATGCCATCTACATGCATCGGGGCGAGGAAAAATGACAGGCCGTTATATTTGCGCTCAGCCTGACTGTCGGTGCGGGCCAGCAGAATCATATATTTGGCATAGTTGCCCATGGTGGTCCAGATTTTGCTGCCGTTAACCAGATAGTGGTCGCCATCTCGTTCGGCTCTGGTCTGGATGCTGCCAAGGTCGGAGCCATGGTTGGGCTCTGAGAAGCCTTGGCACCAGATATCCTCAGCACTAAGAATGCCTTTAAGGTATTTCTCTCGCTCGTAGTCAGTGCCTTTGTCGAGGATTAATGGCCCGGCCCAGCCAAGCCCAATCACATTGAAGCATATGGGTACTCGGGCTAACTTCATTTCCTCATCGGCAATGTTCTGGTAGCTCGGTGACAGCCCGCGACCGCCATATTTCTCTGGCCATGCCATGCCCAGATAGCCGGCAGACCAGACTTTGTGCTGCCATTCCCGAAGGAAATCCAGCACCTGTTCGGAGCCAACTTCCATAAAGGTCTGGGGCAGCAGAAAGCCGGGGTCAGCTGGTTGGTTGTGTTTTATCCAGTCGGCGACTTCAGCGCGAAATTCCTGCAGGTCTTTGTCGGTAGCCATAGCTGTAGATCTCTCAATTTATTTTTGCTTTGCGCAACCTTAGCCCTGGGGGCCCCAAGAGTCTTTTTAATTGGTGCCAATCGATAGAGATTTGGCGCCAATTGGCTGTATCTAAAAGTCTGCCTGGGGCTGATTGAGTAGGGTTTGCATCTCAATTAATGATTAATGTTATTTATCACAATAGTGCGATAACCAATTGATAAATATATGTATATGCCTGTATTTTTTTATTGTTTATATATCCATATCAAGGTCGCTATCTGATAGCTGACCACCGCCCTTTACTGTTATGGGTGGGCAAATTATTTGCACTTTATTTGCAGTAAGCCCCAGCCAAAGGTTATCGTGTTGGTTTTAATCTACACTATTCCTCAATGCCTCCAAGTAATCCCAAACAGACAGTCGCAGCGACCGGTTCTGCGCCAAAAATCCTTGTGGTTGGTCCTTCATGGGTCGGCGACATGATGATGGCCCAGGCGCTTTTTATTGCCCTGAAGCAACAGCAGCCCGGGGCTATTATTGATGTGCTGGCGCTGGGTTGGTGCAGGCCTATTCTTGCGCGGATGCCCCAGGTCAATCGTACTATCCCGATGCCTCTGGGTCATGGCAAGTTTGATCTCAAGGGACGCAAAGCATTGGGTGTCAGTCTGCGCGATGAACATTATGACCAGGCTATTGTGCTGCCCAACTCCTGGAAGTCGGCGCTGATTCCATGGTTTGCCAATATTCCTGTACGCACTGGCTGGAAGGGCGAGGCGCGGTACTTTTTGCTCAATGATCTGCGCAAGTTAAATAAAACCACATTACCGATGATGGTGCAGCGCTATGTAGCACTGGCCTATCCCCGAGCCAGTGCAGAGCGCGAGGCTCTAGGCCATTGCCCACTGCCTGCGCTGCAAGTAGATCCCCGGCAGTTGCCAACGCTGGCTGAGAAGTTCAATCTGTCGCGGCAACCCATGCTGGCCATCTGCCCCGGAGCTGAATTTGGTCCCGCCAAGCAATGGCCGGTAGATTACTACGCTAATCTGGCCAGACAGTTTATTGATAAGGACTGGCAGGTGGCGATTATGGGTTCTCCCTCTGATGTTGAGACCGGTGAGGATATTGCCAGTAGCGTTGACTCTGAGTCTATTGTTAATCTGTGCGGAGAAACCAGCCTTGAGGAGGCTATAGATATTCTGTCTATGGCTGAGAAGGTGGTGTCCAATGACTCCGGGCTTATGCATATTGCGTCGGCGTTAAATCGGCCGCTGATTGCTCTCTATGGCCCGACCTCTGCCGAATTTACGCCGCCTCTGTGTCGCGATGCCCGCATACTGTCTGTGAAGGTTGACTGTGGCCCCTGTTTTCAGCGGCAATGTCCCCAGGGGCATCACAAATGTATGACCCAGCTGGGTGTTGATACTGTGATTAATGAGCTTGATGCTATTGGTTAAGTCTGTGATTAGGCCGTTCTTCAGGCTGCCAATCAGGGACTGAGCAGTTTTTGATAGAGTTCGAGGTGCTGGCTAGCCAGATTGTCCCAGCTTAGATTTAAGGGCGTGACCTTCTGCCGTGACTGTAGCAGAGCAGCAGAAGCATCAGCCCAGGCTGCAATATCCGGATTATCCCCATTCATTGAATAAACCTCTCCCTGCTGGGGGCCAATAAGCGGTGCGATGCCGCATTTGTCGGAGATCAGCACTGGAATCCCGGCGGCATTGGCCTCGGCAATCACCATGCCAAATGGCTCGGCTCGGGCCGGGTGCAGCAGCAGGTCAATCTGACTGAGAAAGGGCTCGGTGGAATCCTGCCAGCCTGATAGCTGATAGGAATCTGCTGGCCAATGTTTAAACATTGGGCCAATCTGTTCTTTATCGCATCCGGCAACAATAAATTTTACATCTGGCAGTCTTTGGCGGGTGGTCTCCACAATCTGACAGGCGATATCCAGGCCTTTTCTGTGCCATTCCCGACCCATAAAGCCTATCGTCAGGCCTCTGGAGTCTGTTTTGAGGTTGGTGAGATTGGCATCTACCGCCGGGTGAGCTGGGGCTGCAATCTTTTTTTCTGCTGCCGGGTAGAGGTCTTTAAGATAGCTGGCAATCAGTGCCGAATTGGGCAGTATCTGCTGCACCTGATCGGCTAGCAGTTCACGCTTTTCAAGATAGGTCCACATATGGATTCTGGGTGAGAGAAAGTCCAGCAGTCTGCGCCTGCGCATGGCAAATGGCGGGCCATGAAAGGTTGTTACCTGATGAACTGAGGTTCTTTCATGGCTGTGGATAATCGCTTTTGAGTAGTCAGTGGTTGCGACATGTCTGGCCACCCGCCGGGAAAACACCCATTGCGCCAGCCACCGGGGTCTGAAAATAGGCTGCCCGAGTTCGATAACAGTAATTCCTTCAGCAACAGAATCCAGAGGCTGTGCATGCTCACAGAGCACTGTCACTGGTTGCCCCTGTCGGACCAGAGCCAATGTTAGGCTGTGGACATATTTCTCCATGCCCCCACTGGTGCCATATTGGCGAACAATGTGGACTGAAGCTGTTTTTACTCTGGTCATTGGCGATTGTCGACGGTTATTGTCACTGTGTTACAGACACTTTCATGGCCTTGTTGTATTATGCACGCACCTATAGCAATGATGCAAAAACTCGCCATGTCTGCACCAAAAAGAAGCTCAATATCTGCGGTTGTTATCAGTTTAAATGAAAGTGTGAACATTGGGCGCTGTTTGGCTAGCCTCAGTTTCTGCGATGATATTATGCTGGTGGATTCCGGGAGCACAGATAATACGGTGGCTCTGGCGGAAGCTGCGGGCGCCAGGGTTATTACTCAGGATTGGCTTGGCTTTGGCAGGCAAAAACAGTTTGCGGTAGATCAGGCCAAACATAACTGGGTGCTCTGTATTGACGCAGATGAGGTGGTCAGCGCTGCTCTTCAAACTGAGATACAGAAATTGGATTTTGCCACTGATAAGACAGCGGCTTACAGATTCCCCCGGCGCAATCACTTTTTGGGCAAGGCTCTTAATTATGGCGAAGGCTACCCGGATTTAAGTCTGCGGCTGTTTAATCGCAGGCAGGCTTATTGGTCGGATGATACTGTCCATGAAACGGTGGTAGCCGATGGGCCGGTCAGCAGTCTGCGTGGGGATCTGCTGCATTTCTCCGAGGACAGTATTGCCAGTTATCTTGAAAAGCAGGCTGTGTACACTGATCTGCAAGCCGAGGCACTGTTTGCCCGTGGCAAAATGGTTGCGCCATGGAAGTGCTTTACCAGCCCTTTAATACGCTTTATTAAATTCTATATTTTCCGGCGTGGCTTTCTCGATGGCCTGCCTGGGTTTATTCATATCTCAATCGGTTGTTTTACAGGGTTTTGCAAGTACGCAAAATTGATTGAGCTGCAGCGCCACCGCGATCAGCAGTAGGGATTATTGTGACTATTGAAGTTGCCCTGATCAGACAGGAGCAAACCGGCGGTGACGGTGGGGCTCAGGCGATTATTGACCTTATGTTGCAGGCTTTGCGTCAGCGGCAGGATATCAAACTGTCACTGCTGTGCCGGCAATGGGATTCAGCTGCGGGCTCCGAAGGTAAGGTGATTATTGACCCTCCCTTTCGCGGGCGCAGAGACAAGCAGCGGTCTTTTAATCAGGCGGTTAAAGATTATCTGGGCAACCATTCATTCGATATTATTCAATCCCACGAGCGGCTTAATGGCTGTCATATTTTTAGAGCTGGGGATGGGGTGCACAAGGTCTGGTTACAACAGCGGGCGAAAACAGCTAATCTGTTGCAGCGCTGGTGGCAGTCAAAGTCCAGTTACCATAGAGATTTGCTGGCTGAAGAAAAGCTTATGTTTGAGAGTGACTCACTGCAAAAAGTGATCTGCAATTCAAATATGGTCAGGGAGGAGGTTGCCCGTAACTTTGCCATAGATAAGCATAAATTAGCGGTTATCTATAATGCTGTGGATAGCCAGAGCTATAAGCCTGCAGAGGGCCAGGTGAAGGCGGAACTGCGCCAGGCTGTGGATATTCCCGAGAGCGCGCTGGTGTTTATTTTTGCCGGCTCTGGTTTTGAACGCAAAAACCTGGGTGCTACGCTGCGGGCTTTTAGTCAGTTGCCAGAAAACTGCTATCTGGTCGTGGTTGGCCGAGACAAAAAACATCGTGCCTATCACAGATTGGCCAATCAATTGAACTGTGGCAATCGAGTGCGCTTTCTTGGTGCCCAGGAAAAATCTAAAATGCCGACCCTTTATCAGCTTGCCGATGTGCTGGTACTGCCAACCATCTATGATCCATTCCCCAATGTGATTTTAGAGGCCCTGGCAACTGGGCTGCCCTGCATCACTACGGCAAATTGCGGCGCTGTTGATGTTATTCCCGGTGCAAATTGTGGAGTGATTGTTGAGGTGGCTGATGATCAGGGGCTGGCTGATGCAATGGCTGGCTATCAGGATGCTGAACGACTCAATGTAGAGTCTGGCAGGGCGCGGGAACTGGCATTGACATTTACCCAGCAGCGAATGCAGACGAGCCTGTTGAGCCTGTATAGGGAGATACTGAATTAATGACTGTAGAGAGTCGGTTTTATCATATTGTGCACACTGAATCCTCCGGAGGCTGGGGTGGTCAGGAGATCCGTATTCTCAATGAGATACGTGAATTCGTTAAGCTCGGTTTTCCGGTCACTCTGGTCTGTGATGCTGGCTCTCCCATAGCGTTGCGGGCGCAGCAATATGGACTCACTACGGTGCAACTGCCTATGGGTAAGAAAACCATTAAAGGCTTGTTTGCCCTGCGGCGATGGATTGTGCAAAATGATTTTGACCTGATTAATACCCATAGTTCATCGGATAGCTGGATGGTGGCGGTGGCTATGTTGATGACCTTAAAGACCGTACCAATCATTCGAACCAGGCATGTGTCGGCGCCGGTTTCGACCAATCGCTCAACCAGCTGGCTATATAAAAAAGCAGCGGCTCATGTTGTCACCACTGGTGAGAGGCTGCGGCAAACTCTGATTCGTGACAATGGCATCAGTCCGGATAACGTGACCTCTGTTCCCACTGGTATTGACTGTAATATTTTTACTCCGACCAAGGATGTCGAAGCAGTGCGCAAGGCACTGGATCTGCCGCTGGATAAATGCATTATCGGCATTGTTGCCACTTTGCGGAGTTGGAAAGGGCACAGCTATTTGCTCGACGCATTTAGTCAAATTGATCTGTCAGACAGCCATTTGCTGGTTGTTGGTGATGGCCCTCAGTGGGACAATATCAATAAGCAAATAGACCGCTTGGGTCTCAGGGAAAAAGTCACATTGTGCGGCGATCAACAGGATGTGGTGCCCTGGATGCAGGCTATGGATATTTTTACTCTGCCGTCCTATGCCAATGAAGGTGTTCCCCAGGGCTTGATGCAGGCGATGGCCTGTGGGTTGCCGGTTATCTCAACAGATGTGGGCAGTATTGTTGAAATTATCGATGACAATTACACCGGTATTATTGTTGAAAAACAGAGTGCTGCTGCCCTGACTAAAGCTATTACAGCTCTCAGGCAGGATAACAATCTGCGCCAGTCAATCGCTGAGCGAGCATTGCTGTTTGCGCGGCAAAACTGTGATATCAGTGCTATGAGGGACCGAATGAATTCAGTGTTTTTAACCATTCTTAACAGGAATAACAGATGAAGGATCAACCAGCTGTATCGGTAAAATGGGAATTCTATTCCCTATGTCTTCTGGCGGCTAGTCTGCCGATTGTTGAGGTCACAAAAAACTTAGCCTGGTTTATGTTGGTGATTTTTTTTGCGATCAGGAATATAAAAACCAAACAAGATTTGTTGGCAGATTTTCTTGGTAATATGTTTCTCGGATTTATGCTCCTGAGTGCTGTGGCTGCGGTGGGAGCCAGTTTCAATGGTTATGACTCGGGCAAGATCAGCGATATTATCAGGTACGGATTGGTGGGCTGGATGCTAATGTATATCCCATTATCCAAACAGCAAATTTATACCATTCTGGCACTACTTTTTGTGGCTACCAGTATTGGCGTGATTGTCGCTTATCTTGAGACAGCTTACTGGCAGGGCGGGGCTTTTGAGTTGCGTTCTGTGGGGCATATCAACCATACGGCGATATTTATTGCATTGACGCTGGGTGCTGTCGTCCCTTTGCTACTCTCTAGAACTAGCGCTTTTCAGGCTCGTCTGGTGCTTATGCCCATGGCGATTATTCTGACCGCAGGGCTGTTCTTTGCAGATAGCAGGGCGGGGATTGTGGCTCTGGCGATTATCGTTGCAATTGCCCTGTTGCATAGCCTGATGTTCCATCTTAAAACAGGTGTTGCTGTATTATTATTGGCTATTGCGGCTGGTGGATATATGGTTTCTGCACCGCCCAAGGTGGTTGAAGAGCTGGTTGATCGGCCCATGCTGTATATGGGGAATACGCCAGCACCTAGAGAGAAGCTGTGGAACTCTGCTGTGTATGGACTTAAAAAAGAGCCGGTATTTGGTATTGGTTTTGGCAATTACAGTATTATTGATCCGGAGCAATTAAGCCTCTGGTTCCCTGATGAAGATTTCACTGATAACGAGCAGTTTTATTACTCCTCCCATGCCCACAATAGATTTCTAAACTCCGCAGTCGAGGGTGGGATATTTGGTTTCGCTGGCTTGATGCTGCTATTGGTGGGGCCGGCTATTTGTCTGTGGCGCAATCGGAAGTTTATGCTGCATAAAAGCACCTCTGCTGCATTCTGGGTTATACCAGCAACTAGTATGGCTATTGTTACCGTTATCGGACTGGTCAATACCACCATTCATCATGAGCATGGATTGCTGACAATGATGCTGTTTGGATTGTCATTTAATTTCTTAAATCGTCTGCAGTCATCTCAGGCTCCAGCGAAAACAGTCGCCTAGTCTGCAATGGTTGAGTTAAAGGCGGATATTGTTGTTATAGGCGCGGGCATTGCGGGCCTGTGGCTGCACCGTCGGCTCAATGATTTAGGCTATTACACAATCTTGCTTGACAGAGCGGGGTTGGGCGGGGGGCAGACTCTAAGCTCACAGGGCATTATCCATGGTGGCAGCAAATATACATTGTCCGGGATGATGACCGCCTCCGCCTCAGCGATCTCTGCTATGCCAGATCGCTGGCAGCGATGCATGGAGGCCGAGGGCGAGATAGATCTATCGGGACTGAGGGTGCTTAGTGCCAACCAGTTTATGTGGTCCACTACTGCACTATCCTCAAAATTGACTTCTTTTTTTGGCAGCAAAGCTGTCAATGGCAAGATTCAGCAGCTCAGCCCTGAGCATTATCCGCTGGCGTTTCAGTCTAAACAAAATAATGGCAGCCTCTACCGATTAAATGAAGCTGTTGTCGATGTGTCATCTCTGGTGGAGCAGCTGTCCGGCAAATGGCGGCAGCGTATGTTGCAGTTGCCACAGGAATATGAGTTTGAGCGCAATGCTCAGGGTCTTGTGGCTGGCTTAAAGGTTGCCGATAAGTTGCAGATCAGCGCATCGCAGTTTGTACTGAGCAGCGGTGAAGGCAACCAGTCCCTGTTGACGGAGCTGTCGATGGATAAGCCCAAAATGCAGCGCCGCCCATTACATATGATTTTAGCCAAGGGTAAAAATCTTCCGTCAATCTATGCCCATTGTATTGGTGCCAGCACTAAACCATTGGCCACCATAACCACCCATTATCATTCTGATGGTGATCCAGTTTGGTATATAGGTGGCAAACTGGCGGAAGAGGGCGTGGATGCTGCGGCTGATGATTTGATTGCAGAGGCTGAAACAACATTGCCCAGATTGCTGCCATGGGTGGATCTGAATAATGTTAGCTGGGCGACCCATAAAATTAATCGGGCTGAGCCCGCCCAGTCTAGACTGCTGCGCCCGGATACGGCGTATGTCAACTCAGTGGGTAATGTTCATATTGCCTGGCCAACCAAACTGGCGCTGGCACCGGATCTGGTCGATCGATTTGAAATAGAGCTGGCGGAGCAGAATATTCAACCAGATTCAGGTTTGAATCATCAGCAAATAGATCAGGCTATGCCGGCAGAATTTGCCGCCACTCAGGCGGAAAATCTTTGGGAGAGATCATTCCATGGAGTTCGCTAAGCTGGGCAGTACCGGGTTAGAGGTTAGCGTGCTGGGTCTTGGTACCGTCAAGTTTGGGCGCAGCCTGGGGGTTAAATATCCCGCCCCCTATGCTATTCCCGGTGATCGGCAGCTGTTAAATATTCTCGATTGCGCGGCAGATGTTGGCATAAATTTGCTGGACACCGCCCCAGCCTATGGTGCCAGTGAAGAGCGTTTGGGGCAGTTGTTAAAGAGGGCATCTGGCCAGTGGCTGGTCTCTACCAAAGTGGGTGAGATCTTTGATCCCCGCACTGGGCTATCCAGTTACAACTTTAGCCCGGAATTTATACGAGCTTCCGTAGAGAACAGCTTGCGGCTGCTGGGTCTTGACCATCTGGATATAGTGCTGCTGCATTCCAACGGTGATGACGAAGACATTATACTCAAGCAGGGTGGCCTTGACTCGCTGGCGGCACTCAAACAAGAGGGGCTGATACGGGCAACTGGTATGTCAACCAAGACGGTTGCGGGAGGTATTCTGGCCGCATCGCGATCCGATGTGGTGATGGTGACTCATAATCTTGATTATCGGGATGAAGTTGCGGTGATCGATTATGCTGGGGACAGGGGAGTCGGGGTCTTTATCAAGAAGGCGCTATCCAGTGGCAATGCACTGTTGGGAGATAATCTGGCTGAGGGAGATATCGTGCAGCGAAGTTTTGATTGTATTTATCAGCATCAGGGTGTCAGCAGTATTGTTCTGGGATCAATAAACCCAGCTCATATTGTCGATAATGCCAAAAAAGCTATCGCCAGTTACTGCAATAATCAGCTTTGAGCTTTATTTATAATGTCAGTGGTTGAACAGTCTGTCACCATAGACATAACTCGCACTTCACCGCCGTAACCTTCAACGATCTCTCTGCCCACCACTTGCTCTTCGGTGTAATCACCGCCTTTAACCAGGATGGAAGGTTGGAGCTGGGCGATTAACTCCTCTGGTGTGTCCCCTTCAAAACAGGATACCCAGTTGACGCTTTGCAGTCCCTCAATAACCGCCAGTCGACGTTCGAGACTGTTGATTGGTCGACCTTCACCTTTAATTCTGGTGACAGATTCATCACTGTTAATGGCGACAATAAGTCGATCCCCCAGCGCTTTGGCCTGTTGCAGATAGGCGACATGGCCAGCATGCAGAATATCAAAGCAGCCGTTGGTAAATACTACTTTCTCACCATTTTTCTTGGCCAGTTCTACGGCCAGACAAAGCTGCTCAACACTGAGCGCTCCATGATTTTGCTGAGTATTTAAAAATGCCAGTTCCAGCTCTGGCGCGGTAATAGCATTGGTGCCTATTTTGCTCACAACATTGCTGGCGGCAATATTGGACAGACTGACTGCTGTTTCCATATTAGCTCCAGCGGCGAGTGAGGCCGCCACTGTGGCGATCACTGTGTCGCCAGCACCTGTGACATCGGCGACTTCCTTAGTCAGGGCGGGCAGATGAAACGGGTTTTCATCGGGGCGAAATAAAGTCATGCCTTTTTCACTGCGAGTGACCAGCAGGCTGTCAATATTTAGCTGCTTGATCAACCGCTGTGCTTTGATTGCCATATCTTGCTCTGAGTCGACTGGGCCCACAATGGTGATAAATTCTGCCAGATTAGGTGTCAACAGGGTGGCGCCAGCATAGCGGTTAAAATCGCTACCCTTGGGGTCAACCACTACGGGGATATTATTTGCGGCACCATAGTTGATCACTGCCTGACAGTTGCTCAATGTCCCTTTGTTGTAATCCGACAGCACAATAATGTCTGCATCAACTAGGTTTTGCTGGGCTCGGGCCCACAGAGGAGGCCAGTCGTTGTCACTAAATATTGACTCAAAATCCATGCGCAAAAACTGTTGCATGCCGCCCATAATTCTCGATTTAACTGTGGTGGCGGTAGTTGATCGATACAGCTCACAGGCAACATTAATTGAGCTGAGCTGAGCCTGAAGTTGATCGGCATCGGCATCGTCCCCAACCAGGCCAGACAGGCTGGTGGTGACCCCCAGGGATACCAGATTGACGGCAACATTAGCCGCTCCACCAGGCGAGGATTCCTCGCATTTAATCTGTACTACCGGAACCGGAGCCTCTGGCGAAATGCGAGTAACATCACCATAGAAATATCGATCCAGCATAATATCGCCAATTACCGCGACTTTTGCGGAATGATAATCGGGGAAAATATTGTGCATATCTTGGGTACTCGTTATTACTCTGTTAGCAAAGGTAAGAATTCGGCCCAGACCCTGTCTACAGAGATATCTGACATGCTGCCATTGTTGGCGTCTTGAGCGGCGACTATATGCCGTTGATTGTTGCCTACAGTACCAATTAAGCTGGTATCAGTCACGGCATACAATGTGATTGCTGGTGTGGCAGCCATTGCAGCGAGATGGGCCAGGCCTGTATCGCTGCAAAGCATTGCTGTGGCTCCCGATATAATTGCCGCTATATCATCCAAGTTGGTTTTGGAGAGGGCTATTGCCGCAGAGCATCCCTCTGCGATTTTTTGCGCCCGTTTAAACTCTTTGTCGTTGCCGCTCGGTAGTACCACTGTATAGCCTAAGTCCGCTGCCCGCTGACTTGCGTCTTGCCAGTAATTCACAGGCCATAGTTTAGTCTCCCAGCTGGCATTGTGCACAAATACCACATACTTATTTTTGGGTTTGATGTCCGGGCTGGCAAACTGAGTAAAATTAACATTGTACTCGGGCGCTGTGTTTGGCTCTTGGTAGCCGAAAATCCTGGCAAATAGCTGTCGTTGTCTAGCTATAGCATGCTGGTTCACCGGGATTGAGTATTGATGTTTATAGCTCAGATGGGCTGGTTTTTCACGGCATGACTGGTGGTCGTATCCGGACACGGGGCTGCGACGAAGCAGCGACACCAGCGCGCTTTTTAAATTGCTCTGCAGGTCAATAACCAGATCATAGTCCCTGTGATTTAGCTGCTTGTAAAAGCCTTTGAACTCACCATTGATCCATGCAGCTCTGAGGTTTTTCTTCCAGCGACGATGGGCGCTGACAATCAGTTTCTCCACGGCGGGATGCCATTTTGGCACCTCGGCAAAGTTCTCATCTACTACCCAGTCAAAGCTGATTCCGGGGACATTATTGACCGCATCAGTCAGTGCCGGCAGGGCATGCATAAGGTCGCCCATGGAACTCAGTTTAATTATCAGTACGCGCATATTATTTATAGACTGGCGAAAGGTTTGAGGAGTTTTTTGAAAAAGGCACTGACTCTGTGGCGCACAATATGCTGCCTGCTATATTTGGCATCTGCGAGGTAATTGATTTGCAGTGACTGTCTCTGCCCCTCAAATGGCTTATAGCCATGCCAGCAATTGTCTGTGACCTTAAAGGCGATCATCTGACCTATAGCGGCTGAATACTCCGTGTCACAATCGTTGACATTGTCCGAGTTCAATATTCTTAAGCGACCTGTTTTATGTTCCCAGCCATCATTGAAATACAGTAGAACAGTGATAAGTTTGGTTTTGGAGTCTGTATGTGATTTTCCGTCCCGCAGTCGCGAGTTGCCGCGAGCGGTGACTAAAATAGGCTTAAGAGTTAGATCTACATCGAGCTTTTTCGCTATCAGAGCACGGAATCTGTCACTCTCGATTTCATTGATTAGCTCATTGAGAGTATCTGAAATGGTAATATCGCTTAGAGAATAGCTGCCGCCACTGGAAATATCGGGGAAGTTGGCGAGTATCTCTCTGTGACGAGAAATATTGAGCGCATTATCAACACCAAAGAAAGTGAAAGGCTGCCGCTTTACGCTGGCCTTCTCTATAGCTGTGTAATCAAAAAACTGATATGACATTCATACTGTCCCTGTTTAAACCTAGTAATAACCGCGATACCATTCGACGAATTTACCTATACCATTATATATAGATATTGCAGGTTTGTAGCCAATTTCTGCAATTAATTCTTTAGTATCAGCAACGGTCTCGGGAAGATCTCCAGGTTGTAGAGGCAGCATTTCTATCTGTGCCGACTTGCCCAGAGCTGACTCAAGTGCACCGATATAATCCATTAATGGTACTGGGCTGCCGCAGCCAACATTATAGATCTTCCAGGGGGCTCTACTGCTGCTTGGGTCGGGTTTAATGCCTGACCAGTCCGGGTTTCCGGTAGCATTGATATCCAAGACTCGCACAATGGCCTCTACAATATCGTCGATATAGGTAAAGTCCCTGCGGTGATTGCCATAATTGAACACCTTCAGCGGCTTGTCATTAAGGATAGCATCGGCAAATAGAAACGGTGACATATCCGGTCGGCCCCATGGGCCATAGACGGTAAAAAACCTCAGTCCTGTAGTAGGCAGCTGATAGAGATGGCTGTAGGTATGTGCCATTAATTCATTGGCTTTTTTGGTCGCTGCATAGAGTGACAGTGGGTGGTCTACATTGTCTTTTACCGAGAATGGAGTGGCTTCATTGGCACCGTATACAGAGCTGGATGAAGCATAGACCAGATGCTGGATCTGATTTCGACGGCAAGCTTCAAGGATATTGGTGTAGCCGACAATATTGCTGTCAATGTAGGCGCGGGGGGCTTCCAGTGAATAGCGCACGCCTGCCTGCGCTGCTAAATGTATAACTTTGTCAAATTTCTCCTGGGTAAAAAGCTGATCTATGGCAGTCTGATCGGAGATATCTATCTGCTGGAAGGAAACGCTTCCCTGGCTGGTTGATCGACTGCTGGCCTCAGTAACCCAGTCCAGGCGCGCATATTTTAAGCTGGTATCATAATAATCATTGATATTATCTATACCAATGACCTTGTCCCCTCGGGCTGCAAGCGCGAGACTGACATGAGAGCCTATAAAACCGGCTGCACCGGTGACTAACAGTTTCATTTAAACATTCTCAATCGGTCTCTAAATATTTGTCGTTAAATGATGTTCCGTACACAGTCCAATAGACTAGCGTACTGTGGCTGTTTTTTTGTTGATGCGCCGCAGGCTGGTCCTAGCAAATAGCTGTGGCGAATGCCCGCCGCAGTCGCTGCCTCGGCATCTGACTGCTTGTCGCCGATCATAATAGATGAAGCAAAATCAATATCGTGTTGGGCTGCTGCCTGCAGAAATAATCCGGGGGCAGGTTTGCGGCAATCGCAGAGGGCTTCGGGGGCATGGGGGCAGTGATAAATGCCCGCTATCGCTATGCCGTGCTGTAATAGTTGTTCGCGATACCAGCTGGTTAACTGTTGATAATCCTGCTCCGAATAATAATTGCGGCCTATGCCCGATTGATTGGTGACAATAATCAGGGCAAAGCCTTTTTGCTCAAGTAGTTGCAGCGCTTCAGTGCAGCCCTCCGTAAAGACAAAGTTTTCTCGGTGATGAACATAACCGTTGTCTACATTAATAACGCCATCTCGATCCAGAAATGCCACTTTCATGATTGCACCTCTAGATTGACTCGCGATTAATGCCTGCATCAACAAATGCGCACAGCATGTGCCCAATAAAACTATGTACTTCTTGAATTCTAGGAGTGCAGGCTGAGGGCACAGCAATGCAGTTATCTACTATTTTTGCCAGCGCGCCGCCAGTTTGGCCAGTCAATGCCAAGGTGCAGCAGCCCTTTGCCTGCGCCACTTTCATTGCCTCGCAGATATTTTGGCTGTTACCACTAGTGGAATAGCCCACTACCACATCATCCGGCTGGGCAAGAGCTTCAACCTGTCGTGAAAATATACAGTCGAAGCCATAGTCGTTGCCCACTGCGGTTAAGATCGATGTATCTGTCGTTAGCGCGATTGCTGGCAGAGCTCTGCGTTCACTGAGGTACCGGCCGACTAATTCTGCTGCTATATGCTGAGCATCTGCAGCACTGCCGCCATTGCCCATCAGTAAAATTTTGCCGCCATTATCAAGGCTGTCCAACCATTTTTGACCGGCCGAACTCACAGCTGACGCAAGCTCTCTGGCCATATTAATGACCTCAATATGTTCATTGAGTTGTGAGAGATAAAGGTCCGAAAAGTTGGCCATCCATATTCCTTATGTATAGAGATTTTTCAGGTATAAAAAACGCCGGCAGGCTTATTCTCAAATAGAGAATGGTTGTGACGGCAGCACTGTCAGCAGGTCCAAAAAAAAGATGTCATTCAAGCATAATTTGACATATTAGGGTAGCAAAGATACTTATTTCTTCAGAGCCCCTGCATCCATTGAACGGGAATTTACGCCATTAATAAAATAACAGTGGGTGACTGAGCTCGCCGCTACAAAATTGTCCCAGATCCAGCCTTTCGTCCTCCGGATAGAGAGTGTTGATATTGATACTGGGCCCCGACAAAAATGCTGAGGGCCCCAATGTACTGACGGTGCTGTGGACACTAAAAAACTTCTTCAGCTCGCCATTGAGATTGATCTGCATGCGAAAGCTGGACATAGGCTCCAGTCTGGCCGCGCGCTGGCGCCAGTCTGCAGGCACATTTTCATGCTTGGCTAAGCGGTCGCGCATATTATGGTCGCTGGGATCGTTACTAAAAAGAGCTCTCTGCTCCAGAGACATCAAAATAACCGACAAGGTGTCTTCCCAGCCGCTGATGAAGGTACCAGCACCTTGACGGCTAAACAGAAATTCAAAGTTATTGCTGACGCGGTCAAGGATGGCTTTGTTAATAGTCTGATTAAACAGCCCGACCCAGCCGCGATTGACCATAAGAATGTCGCTGGATTCATTGAGGACAATGGCCGGGTAGGGGTCCAGAGCCTTGAGTGACATGGTCATGGTGTTGCGCAGCCACCGCAATTCGGGGGCGTGGAAGTCCAGCTCTGAGTTGCTGGGCAGAAAGCCAGCTGCAATTAACAGATGGTTGGTATCCCGTTGACCCAGTTGCAGTGCTTCTGCTATGTCGGTGGCTATGGTTTGACTGGGGCGGCTGCTGCCATTTTCCAGGCGGCTGATATGGCGGGGCGAGCTGTTGATCAGATCGGCAAGCTGTTCCTGGCTGAGGCTGTGTACGCCGCGCCAGAATTTCAGGAAGCGGCCAAACAACTGGCTGGTATCTGCGGTAGTAATTTGCTGTTGCTCACAATCCTGTTTGAAGGCCTCTATGGTAGTCATACCAAGCTTTCAGCGCAACTGTATAGCCCATGATCACAATTAGTTTCAGTGATGGCAGTTAGCCTTAACCGGACATAGAATGTCGTGGTCATCAATGGTTTGGCGGGTCAGACTCCGGCTCGTCTAATGAGCTATACAGGCTATTTCTATTCTGGCCGAGGGTCAGACCTACAGAGGATAAATGCTATGCCACAAGTGATTAAGAAATCTGAAATTGAACAGTATATCGGCCATGTCTGCGAGCCCACTAATTGGTTTGAGGTAACTCAGGAGCAGGTCAATGAGTTTGCCGAGTGCACATTGGATCGTCAGTTTATTCATATCGACCCGGAAGCAGCAGCTAAAACTCCCTTCGGCGGCACTATTGCCCACGGCTTTTTGACTCTGTCGATGCTGTCCTATTTTTCTGAGAGCTATAACTTGCTGATTGAAGGCATCTACATGGGTGTTAACAAGGGCTTCGATAAAGTCCGCTTTGTTGCGCCTGTTCGTGTGGGTAGCAAAATACGCTGTCATGCCACTGTGCTTGATATCAGTGAGAAGCGCCCTGGACAGTACGATTTTAAGGTTGAGGTTTCAGTGGAAATTGAAGGCGGTGATAAGCCAGCACTGGTTGCTGAGTGGCTCAGCGTGCAGATGGCTAACTAACCCACAACTCCAATGTGACTAATGAGGTAAGTGATGAGTATTAATTTTGAAGGACAGGTGGCCATTGTCACAGGCGCGGGCAATGGCCTTGGTCGTTCCCATGCGCTGGCGCTGGCTGAGCGTGGTGCCAAGGTTGTGGTCAATGATTTGGGTGGCGCAAGGGATGGCACTGGTGCCTCCTCTGATGCAGCGATGGAGGTGGTTGGCCTGATTGAGGCGGCGGGCGGTGAAGCTTTTGCCCATGGCGCCAATGTGGCTAAGTTTGATGAAGTGCAGGATATGGTTGCCCAGGCCATGGACAAGTGGGGCCGGGTGGATATTCTGATTAACAATGCGGGTATTCTACGGGACAAGTCTTTTGCCAAGATGGATTTGGCGGATTTTCAGCTGGTAATGGATGTACACCTTATGGGCTCGGTCAACTGCACCAAGGCGGTGTGGGACATTATGCGGGAGCAGAACTATGGCCGTATTGTGATGACCACTTCTTCAAGTGGCATGTACGGTAACTTTGGCCAGACCAATTATGGCGCGGCCAAAATGGCGGTGCTGGGCTTTATGAATACTCTGGTGCTTGAGGGTGGCAAGAATAATATTCATGTAAATGCTCTGGCGCCAACGGCTGGTACGCGTATGACTGAAGATCTGATGCCTCCGGAAGTCCTGGGCATGTTGACGGCGGAATCTGTTACTGCGGGAGCTCTTATTCTCTGTGATAGGAAGGCACCGACAAGAACGATCCTCTGTGCTGGTGCTGGCGGTTACGCTGTGGCCAGTATGTATGAAACTGACGGTATCTTTATGGGTAAAGAAGATCAAAATCCTGACAGCATTGTTGCTAAATGGGATGAGCTCAGTGACAACTCCAATCAGCAGCCACTGGAGTCCGGTGGCAAGCAAACCGAGAAATTTTTGATGAAGGCTATGGCGGCGCTCAAGGCTTAACCGTCAGAGCTGAACCTATTTTAAAAAAATAACTAAGGATATTATTATGAAAGAAGCAGTAATCGTTTCAGCAGCTCGCACTCCGATTGGTCGAGCTTTCCGTGGTGCATTCAATAATCTTGAATCACCCTCTATGAGTTCTCATGCTATTAATGCAGCCGTTGCCCGAGCCGGTGTTGACCCCGCCGAGATTGATGACTGCATTATGGGTGCTGCGATGCAGCAGGGCACTCAGACTATGAATCTAGGTCGCCAGGCGGCGATCGCTTCTGGTCTGCCTGTTTCTGTTTCCGGTATGACTGTTGACCGTCAGTGCTCTTCTGGCCTGATGGCTATCTCTATCGGCGCCAACAATATTACTAACGATGGCTCTCAGGTGATTATTGCCGGTGGTTGTGAGAGCATCAGCTTGATTCAAAACGAGAAGTTTAATGCTCACCGTGTTGCTGATCCGCTAGCCATGAAACACTCGCCACTGATTCATATGCCCATGCTGGATACCGCTGAGACTGTAGCTAATCGCTACAGCATTTCACGTGAGGCCCAGGATGAATATTCGGTTGTTTCTCAGGCGCGCACTGCGGCGGCTCAGGAAGCTGGTCTGTTTGCTGATGAGATTGTTCCTGTGACTGCCACCAAACTTGTGACCAACCGTGAAACTGGTGAAGTGACGGAAGAGGAAGTGACTCTTACCAAGGATGAGGGCAACCGCCCTGGCACTAATATGGAGGGCCTGTCCGGTCTGAATGCTGTGCGCAATGGCGGCACCATCACCGGCGGTAATGCTTCTCAGTTATCCGATGGCGCTGCTGCCGTTGTTCTTATGGATGGCACTCTGGCTTCTCAGCGTAACCTTGAGCCTCTGGGTGTTTATCGCGGTATGGCTGTGGCTGGTTGTGAGCCTGATGAGATGGGTATTGGTCCGGTTTTCGCGGTTCCCAAGCTGCTTCAGCGCACTGGTCTGAAGATGGAAGATATTGGTCTGTGGGAGCTGAACGAGGCGTTTGCGGTGCAGGTTCTGTACTGCCGCGATAAGTTGGGCATTCCTATGGAGCGTTTGAATGTTAATGGCGGTTCTATTTCTATTGGTCATCCCTTTGGTATGAGTGGTGCACGTATGGTGATGCATGCCTTGATGGAAGGTAAGCGTCGTGGTGAGAAGTATGTGGTCATCACTATGTGTGTTGGTGGTGGTATGGGTGCTGCTGGGTTGTTTGAGGTTCTGTAAAGCTTTACGGTAGTATTTTGTGCTTGGCGCCATCGGGTCCTTTTTTGAGGTCGGTGGCGTTTAAGTATGGGGATTCGCGTATATAACAGGCTTTATTTTTAGCGTATCTTCTACAGCAGGTTTGATAGCCAAGGGGACTAAGTTGTTAACATCATTGTCAAGATAATAGGTGTAAAAATATTTCAGGCATAGGCAAACAATAACGAATGCCAGCACCAATAAATACGTTATTCCCAGGGTTATTCAAGAATCCCCCTGGTTCCTGGATCTACCTCAGGACGCACTGCAAAAGCTAGCTGATGTAGTCTGGAAGTGGGAGAACAATACTCCCACCTGTATCGCAATCTATTTGCCCAGAGCAAGGCATTATGGAGATGCAGGCGGACAAATATATGATCTTTGATATTGAGGCATTGCAGCAAGAGCTGAAAGTCGAAGAGTTCTAACAGCAAACAATCATAATAAGAGGCTGAGTTGGAATAATGGATAATAAAGCAGGCTACGCACAGCATAAAATTATTGCACTCCTATTAGCCGTCGCGGTCGTCTCCGGCTGTGATCAATCACCTAATTCATCGCCACAGAGCGCTAGCTCATCTGCTGCAAGTCAATTTACCATTGCCAGCAATAGAGCCTTTGTGGAAAACCTGGATCTGGACAACCAGCAGGATTTTGAGGATGCCCGCAGAGGCATGGTTGCCGAGGCCCCCAATGCAGCGCTAACAAGTGAGTCTGGCGTGCAGGTCTGGGACGCCAGTGCCTATGATTTTATTGTGGGAGAAGCGCCGGATACGGTTAACCCCAGCCTCTGGCGCCAGGCCAAACTTAATAATATTCGCGGGCTGTTTAAAGTTGATGAAGGAATCTATCAGCTGCGCGGTTTTGATCTGGCCAACACCAGCCTGATTAAAAGTGACTCCGGCTGGATACTAGTTGATCCATTGACCACATTGGAAACCACTGAAGCGGCAATGGCCTTTGCCGAACAGCACCTGGGCGAAATAAAGTTGACCGGTGTGATCTTTACCCACAGTCATATCGACCATTTTGGTGGGGTATTGTCGCTGATTAATGCTCAACAGGCGGCGGATAATACTGTGCCGATTATTGCGCCATCCGGGTTTATGCAAGAGGCCACCAGCGAAAATGTTATCGCTGGCCCAGCCATGACCCGCCGCGGCACCTATATGTTTGGCAATAGCCTGCCGCGCTCTGCCACCGGCCATGTGGATGCTGGGCTGGGCAAGCAGGTGGTTTACGGCAGCACTTCCATTCTTCAGCCAACGGTAGTGATTGATCAACCGGAAATGGCCATGACTGTCGATGGTGTTGAGTTCGACTTCTACAATATGCCCGGCTCTGAGGCGCCGGCAGAACTGACCTTCTATCTTCCTGAGCACAGGGCTTTTTGTGGTGCCGAGGTGCTGTCCCATGTGATGCACAATGTACTCACCCTGCGCGGTGCCAAAGTGCGCGATGCATTGCTGTGGAGTGATTATATCGGCCAGTCCATAGATCGGCTGGATGATGTTGAGGTGTTTTTTAATAGCCACCACTGGCCAACCTGGGGTCATGATCGAATTATCACCCAGATGGAACAGCAACAGGATATGTACAAATTTACCCATGACCAGACAGTGCGGCTGGCTAATCTGGGCTATACCCCCAGAGAGATTGCCGAGCGCCTGAAACTGCCCGAGAGCCTGGCGGGGAATTTCCATCTGCGGGGTTACTACGGCACCCTGAGCCACAACAGCAAGGCGGTGTATCAGCATTATTTTGGCTGGTATCAGGGTAACCCGGCCCAGCTTAATCCATTGCCGCCGGAGCAGTCTTCGCTGCGCTATGTGGAGTTTATGGGAGGGGCTGAGGCTATTCTTGAAAAGGCTTCAGAGTCCATGCAGCTAGGTGAATATCGCTGGGTTGCCGAGGTACTTAATCATCTGGTATTTGCCCAGCCGGATAATGGCCCGGCCAAGCGGATGCTGGCAGAGGCTTATCAACAGCTCGGCTATCAGTCTGAGTCCGGCCCCTGGCGGGATATCTATCTATCGGGTGCGCTTGAGTTGCTGTCCGGGACACCAGATCAGTATTACGATCCGGTGTTTGCCAAGGCATTTGTGCAACAGGTGCCGCTGGTGCAATTTATGAAGGCACTGTCTGTCAGGCTGGATGGGGAAAAAGCAGAGGGCGAGCGACTGGTACTCAATGTGTTATTTACCGATCAGCAACAGAATTTTGTCCTGACTGTGCGCAATTCAGTGATGCATTACAAGGAGTCACCAGCAGCCGCTAATGCAGACGTGAGCATTGCTCTAAGCAAGAATTTATTTGTGGATATCTTGTTGGGGCAGGCGGGTATTCAGCAGCTGCTGACAACGGATGAACTGGCGGTTGAGGGTAGTGTGATAAAGCTGCTTAAATTCTTCTCTCTGCTGGGAGAGAGTAACGATAACTTTAATATGGTAACGCCGTAATTGGTTGGGATTATAGATGATGCCTAGTATTAGAGTGGGAATAAGGGCGCTTGGCTGGACACTGGCCTGTGTGCTGATGCTGTTTGTGGCCTTGCTGACAGTACTCTGGCCGCAGAATAACTATCTGTCCCCCGAAGCATTGCCCTTTACCGCTCAGCGGCTGGCTCACAGACCTATAATCACCGTAGATAATAGCCCTCGACTGCAGCAGCTGGCGGAGGCGGAAGGGTATATAAATATCAATGGCCCCAGCATGATTCTGGTGCCCGATTGGGTTGAGAATCCCCTGGGTAAATACTATCTGTATTTCTCTCACCATAAAGGGGATTTTATCCGTATGGCCTATGGGGATATGCCTGAGGGGCCCTGGACTGTTTATGAAGCAGGTGTGTTGTCATTGGAGGGTTCTGGTTTTCCCGTGAACTCCGTGCCCCAGTTGACCCCTGAAGCGGGCTTTGCCGAGCTGTGGCAAAACTTCTCAATTTATATAGTTCGGGACGCCGTGCTGGCTATTTACAAGGCCTTGGTGACGGATCAGCAGACCCGGCAGGAGCGGGGCATTGCTCTGAGTCAAGACAAGACCCCCCATATAGCCAGTCCGGAACTGGTGGTGGATCATGACAATCAGCGTATTTTAATGTTTTACCATGGTCAGCGGGATACCCTGTCCCAGATCACCGGTATTGCCAGTTCTGGGGATGGCATTAGCTTTACCAATACAGGCAAAACCGTGGCTGGTGTCTATATGCGCCACTTTGAATACCGGAATAAGCAGTATCTGCTGGGGTCCCCCGGTATTTTATTTCGCAGTGATAGTTTGCTTGGCCCTTATCAGCCCAGAGATAGGTCATTATTTGAACCCAATATTCGCCATGCAGCACTGCTGTTAGAGGAAGACAGCCTGATGGTAGCCTGGTCGCGTGTGGGGGAGGCACCAGAGAAAATACTGCTATCGCAGATTGATCTCTCGCCAGCTGACTGGGATCGCTGGCGTGCCACTGAGGGTGTCGAGCTGTTGCGGCCTGAGCTGTCCTGGGAGGGGGTGGATATGGAGCCCTTGCCATCGCTGCGAGGAGAACTGGTGATGGTGGCCAATGAGTTGCGTGACCCCTACCTGTTTAAAGATCAAGATGGCAGCAAATATTTGCTCTATGTGGGCGCGGGGGAGCAGGCAATTGGCATTGCCAGTCTTGAATAAACCGGGCTCTGGTGACAAGTCGCAGATGACAGGACTGTTACATTAGCCGGGTAACAATTATTAATAAATCTAACCATAAAAGAGTTATTCAGTGTCTATAGAGTCAACCAAATTTCTTCAGTCCAATGGAATTCGTATTGCCTATGAGGAGTTCGGCAATGCCGATGATCCTGTTATTTTACTGGTAGCAGGCCTCTATAATCAGCTGGTGCGCTGGCCCGTAGAGTTATGTGAGCTGCTGGTAGCAAGGGGCTTTCGTGTTATTCGCTTTGATAATCGTGATATTGGCCTAACCGATAAGATGGATGGGGTTAAGGCACCGGGCATTCTGCGATTAATGCTCAGGTATTATCTGGGTATTCCGGTTTCAGCACCCTATAGCCTCAGTGATATGGCCGCAGATACGGTGGGAATTTTGGATGCATTGGAGATTCCCCAGGCCCATATCGTTGGTATGTCGATGGGGGGGATGATCAGCCAGTTGGTTACTGGTTTGTATCCAGACAGAATTCTGTCCCTGACCTCTATTATGTCGACCAGCGGCGAATGGGGCAAAGGTGTTGCTTCACTAAAGGTGTCCAGGCAGATGACCAGACCGACCTCAAAAGACCGTACCGCTCTGGATAATGCCGTTGACACCTGGCAGATGATTGGAAGCCCAGCCTATCCTATGACTGATGGGGCGGTGCGGGCCCTGGTCAAGGCGGAGCATAAGCGCTCAAGCAACCCTGCTGGATATATGCGTCAGATCGCCGCTATTCGCACCGCACCCAGCAGATCCAGGCTGCTTAAAACAATCAAAGTACCGGTTTTGATTATCCATGGTGAGCAGGATGTGCTGGTGCCAGTTAGTGGCGGGATTGATACAGCTAGGCATATTGAGCATGCAGAATTGAGACTATTTGACGGTATGGGACACACATTGCCTCAGGCTCTTTTGCCGACATTCGCCGAACTTATTGCCAAAAACTGCATAAAAGGGCATTAATCGACGAAGTTTTAGGCCTAGCATCAGGTGGTGATAAAAGCGGGGATGAAAAAAGGGGTCTCACTTGGAAAAACATGAGACCCCAGGGGGAGAAAACCGGTTGCTGCTGATTTCTATCTCTCAATTATTGCGGTGACACCTTGGCCACCAGCAGCGCATATAGAAATAAGACCGCGGCCTTCCCCTTTTTGTTCCAATATTTTTGCCAATGTTGCAATTATTCTTGGCCCTGTTGCTGCAAATGGGTGTCCGGTGGCAACACTGGAGCCTTTTACATTTAATTTCTCTCGATCAATACTGCCCAGAGCCTTGTCCAGGCCGAGCTTGTTTTTACAGAAGTCGTCGTCTTCCCAGGCTTTCATGGTGCACAGAGCCTGGGCGGCAAAGGCTTCATGTAGCTCGTAGAAGTCAAAGTCCTGCAGGCTTAGGCCGGCGCGCTGCAACATGCGCGGCACGGCGTAGGCCGGTGCCATCAGTAGGCCTTCACTCTGTTCACCCTGGGAAAAAAAGTCTACAGCTGCCACTTCGCTAAAACTTAGATAGGCCATAACAGGCAGATTGTGTTCAGCGGCCCATTCTTCACTGGCCAGCAGCACTGACGCGGCGCCGTCAGTCAATGTGGTTGAGTTAGCCGCGGTTAAAGAGCCGTTTTCACGGTCAAAAGCGGGTTTTAATTTCGCCAGTTTTTCCATTGGTGTGTCGCGCATAATACCGTCTCGCTCGACGCCATTAAATGGGCTGATCAAATCCTCAAAGAAGCCTTCATCGTAAGCGGCCAGCAGATTCTGGTGACTGTTCCAGGTTAGCTGGTCCTGGGCTTCACGGCTAATGCCCCACTGTTTAACCATTAGCTCACAGTGCTGGCCCATAGACAGGCCTGTGCGCGGTTCCGCATTGGCTGGCAAGGAGGGCAGAATAAAGCTGGGGCGAAAGCGCAACAGAGTCTTGAGTCGCTCGCCCATGGTTTTGGCCTTGTTCAGATCCAGTATCATGCGGCGATATTTTTCATTCAGGGCAATAGGTGCATCGCTGGCTGTATCTGTGCCTGCAGCAATGCCTGCATCAATCTGACCAAGAGCAATTTTATTGGCCACCAGAATCGCTGCTTCAAGACCGGTGCCGCAGGCTTGCTGAATATCATAGGCTGGGGTTTCCAGTGCCAGTCCAGAGTTTAATGTGGCTTCGCGGGCCAGATTAAAATCCCGGGAATGCTTCATAACAGCACCGGCAGAGACTTCACCCAGGCGCTCGCCCTCAAGGCCAAAGCGCTCGACCAGACCCTGCAAGGTGGCGGAGAGCATATCCATATTGCTGGCATAGCTATAGGCGGTATTGCTGCGCATAAAAGGGATACGGTTTCCGCCAATAATGGCAACTCTGCGTATTTCGCTCATAATATTTTTCCAGTGTCGATTGTTATATTAATTAAACAGGTATTATTGCTCTAATCTGTTTAATAGCAATAGGCCGGCAGGTTAACCAAAGACAATGCAGCAACCATTGGCCAATGGGCTATAGAGATTGGCATCTCGGCCAATGGAGTTGCAGGCTCTCGAGGTAAACTTGCCTCGTTGACCATTAACTGCCCAAAGGATCCAACTGATGACTGATCGCTATCTGGAACTTGCCAATACTAATTTGACCAAATCTCTGTTTGACGGCCTGGGTTTACCGACACCGGTACGCCTGAAAAGAGAAGACAATGCTGACCCCCACCAGCTGACGGGCAATGTATTGCTGGGCAGTAGCCAGGGTGCGGGTTTTAGCGGCGAAATCACCTCAATCCTGAGTTCTACGCCCTTGGCTATGGTCAATGCAGGTGATGACAATAAGGTCAGCTTGGTCTTTGATGCATCGGGAATTAGCAGTGCCGATGAGAGTATTCAGCTGTATGAATTTTTTAATCAGAATCTAAAATTACTGGCCCAATGCGGGCGTGTGATCGTCATTGGCCACCGGCCAGAATCCCTCAGCAATACTACCCATGCTACTTTGCAGCGTGGCCTGGTGGGCTTTGTTAAATCTGTTGCCAAAGAGATTGGTCGCAAGGGGGCAACCGCTAATTTGATCTACGTGGATAAGGGCGGCAAAGCTGCTATAGAAGCACCGTTGCGGTTTTTATTGTCAGCGGGCTCTGCCTTTATGAATGCCCAGGTACTAACTGCAGGCAAGCCGGTCACTGATGGTGCTGGCGACTGGACAAGGCCATTGGAGGGCAAGATTGCGCTGGTCACTGGGGCCGCCAGAGGCATAGGTTTGGCGATTAGCCAGGTCTTAGCGCGAGACGGTGCCACTGTGATTGGCGTTGATGTGCCTCAGGCTGAGACTGAGCTTAAAGCCGCCATGGACAGTATTGGAGGGCTTTGCCTGCCTCTGGATATCACCAGCGATGGGGCGGCCGAGATCCTGGTTAACTTCTGTCAGGAACAGGGTAGTAGTCTCCACAGCATTATTCACAATGCCGGTATTACCAGAGATAAAATGCTCAGCCGTATGACCAATGTGCAATGGGACTTGCTGATGCAGGTTAATCTGGGTGCCGCCCAGCGTATTAACGATGCTCTTATGGCCACCGACCTGCTGGATAATGGCGGCAAAATTATTGGAGTGGCCTCAATTAGTGGCATTGCCGGTAATGTGGGCCAGACCAATTATGGCTTTTCCAAATCAGCCGTTATTGGCATGGTTGATAGTCTGGCGAAACCCTGTGCCAAGCGCGGCATTACCATTAATGCAGTGGCCCCAGGTTTTATTGAAACCCAGATGACCGCAGCGATTCCCTTTGTGACCAGACAGATGGGCCGCAGATTATCTTCATTGAGTCAGGGTGGATTGCCGGTGGATGTGGCTGAGGTGATAGGCTTCTTTGTCAGTCCGCAAGCCGCAGGCATTAATGGCAATACCGTGCGGGTTTGCGGACAGAGTCTGCTGGGCGCATAGGCCCCTGAGAAGCCGGGGGCGTAGAACCCCTAGTTTGAGCTGTGCAACGCCGAATTAAGCTCTACAGCAGTTTGGTTAGTCAGGCACTCAACTGTGCCGGTAACGGAGTTGCGTCTGAACAGCAGATCACTTTTGCTGCTCAGATCCCGGGCTTTGACCTTGCCGCTGACCTGCTTCTGATCATCCAGCATGGTGACAACGGTACCGGCAGTAATGTAGAGGCCAGCTTCCAATGTGCAGCGATCACCCAGGGGAATGCCGAGACCGGCATTGGCCCCGAGCAGACACTTTTCGCCCATGGAAATTACCATGCTGCCGCCACCGGAAAGGGTGCCCATAATTGAAGCGCCACCGCCAACATCAGAGCCAGCGCCACAGAAAACGCCAGCAGATACTCTGCCTTCGATCATATTTGGACCCTCGGCGCCTGCATTAAAGTTAATAAAACCTTCATGCATAACCGTGGTGCCTTCACCGACATAGGCGCCGAGGCGCACTCTTGAAGTATCCGCAATACGGACGCCGCTGGGTACTATGTAATCGACCATCTTGGGAAACTTGTCCACACAGTCCACGGATAGCGGCTGCCCGGCCATGCGCGCCTGCAACATGCGGATTGGTAATTCATTAATATCAATGGCGCCAACGCTGGTCCAGGCAACATTTTTCAACACGCCAAATATACCGGTCAGATCTGTGCCATGGGGCTTGACGAGTCGGTGAGACAGCAGATGCAGTTTGAGGTAACCCTGGGGCACAGAACTTGGCGGGCTATCTTCGGTCAGCAGCACTGCAACAACAGGGCGGCTGGATGCGGCCAGCTGTTCAACAGCGGCGGCCAATTCAGAATAGCCATTTTGGTTCAGGGCAGTATGCAATGACGTCAGCTGCTTGTTGTCTGGCTCAATATCGCCAGCAGTCAGGCCCAGGCTGGCGATAAAAATATCGCTCAGGGCCTGCTCTGGGTTTAATATTGGTGCAGGATAGAACACTTCCAGCCATTCGCCGCTGCTGTTTTTGGTGCCGACGCCTATGGCTAAACTGTACAAATTACTCATGTCTTTACTCTTGTGATTTAAATTAATTAAAGATTTTCTGGTACTGATCGGCTTTAAAGCCAATGGTTATCACCCCATCCACATCCAGCACTGGCCGTTTGATCATGGCCGGATGTTCCAACAGCAGGGCGTTAACATTGCCTGCATTAGCATTTTCCTGGGTCGCGCTATCGAGCTTGCGCCAGGTAGTACCGCGGCGATTTAACACAGTTTCCCAGTCGGCCTGTTGCAACCAGCTGTCTATGGTAGCTGCATCAATGCCATCGGCGCGCACATCGTGAAATTGGTAGTCGATACCATTGTCTGTCAGCCAGTTGCGGGCCTTTTTAATCGTGTCGCAGTTTTTGATGCCGTAGAGAGTTGTTGTCACTGTACTACCTTCCTTGATTTTAAGGTCGTAAGCATAGCAAAAGAGCTAGGGCTTATGGGCGATAAATGGGTTTTTACGATTGGGATAGCAGGTGGTGCAGATATCGCAAACGCGACCATCACAGCCATGGGTAGAACAGTATTCACGGCCATAAAAAATTATCTGCAGATGCAATGCATTCCATTCCTCTCGAGGGAAGAGCTTTTTTAAATCTCGCTCTGTCTGGATAACGTTCTTGCCTTTGGTCAGTCCCCAGCGCTGGGCCAGGCGATGAATATGGGTATCGACCGGAAAGGCGGGGTGACCAAAGCCCTGAGACATGACCACGCCAGCGGTTTTATGACCGACACCAGGCAGGGATTCCAATGCCTTCCAGTCATCCGGGACCTCGCCTCCATGTTGCTCGACCAAAATCTTTGACAGTTTGGAGATGGCGCTGGATTTCTGCGGCGCCAGGCCGCAGGGGCGGACAACATTATAGATTTTGTCGACAGGAACATGCTGCATATCGAAGGGATTGTCGGCCAGGGCGAAAAGGGCCGGTGTTACCTGATTGACGCGGATATCTGTGCACTGAGCACTGAGAAGCACGGCTACCAGCAGCTCGAAATTATTGCTGTGATCCAGGGGCACAGGGGTCTCAGGATACAGTTCCTTCAACCGCTGGAGAATAAAAGCCGCACGTTGTTTTTTCAGCATACACTTTCCTCTAGCTGTGTCCTTTAGCTGCATCCCTCAACTGCTAAGGTTCTGCACATATTGTCTGATGCGCAGTGCCGCCTCGATACATTCCTCTGTACTGGCAACCAGTGCCATGCGCACTCTGTTTTTGCCCGGGTTGCCAGTGGCAGAGTCCCGGGACAGATACTGGCCGGGCAGAATGGTGACATTTTGCTGGGCAAATAAACCAAGGGCAAATTCGCGATCATCTATGGGCGTTTGTGGCCACAGGTAAAAACTGGCATGGGGCTGGGGAAAGTCTAGAACATCAGCGAGGATATCTGTGACGGCGGCAAACTTTTCCCGGTACATCGTGCGGCTGTCGACGACATGCTGTTCGTCATTCCAGGCTGCGGCTGAGGCATCCTGAACCGGCAGTGACATGGCGCAGCCATGGTAGGTGCGATAGCTGAGAAAGTCTTTGAGGATAGTTGCATCGCCAGCAATGAATCCTGAGCGCAGACCGGGTAGATTGGAGCGTTTGGACAGGCTGTGGAACACGACGCAGCGGCTGTAGTCACGGCGACCCATTTGCTCACAGGCTTGCAACAGTCCTGGGGGCGGTGTTTGTTCATCAAAGTACACTTCGGAATAGCATTCATCACTGGCGATTATAAAGTCATATTTATCAGCCAGCGCTATGGCTTGCTGCAGTTGCTCTATGGACATTACTGCCCCTGTGGGATTACCCGGGGTGCAGACTTGCAGTAACTGGCAGCGCTGCCAGATTGCCTCTGGTACTGTAGTTAAATCAGGAATAAACCCCTGCTCTGGAACACAGTCGAGATAGTAGGGTTCCGCTCCCGCTAATATGGCTGCGCCTTCGTAGATCTGATAAAAAGGGTTGGGCGATACCACTACCGGCGCATCCATGTCGTTATTGACCACTGCCTGGGTAAAGGCAAACAGAGCCTCACGAGTGCCGGTGACCGGCAGCACATGTTGGTCTGGATCTATGCTGTCAGTGCCTAGATTAAAGCGTTTCTCCAGCCAGCGAGCGATAGTCTGCCGCAGTTCAATGCCACCTTTGGTAGTGGGGTACTGGGCAAGTTTGTCGATGGAATTGCTCATCACCTGTTTCACAAACTCCGGCGACGGATGTTTGGGCTCGCCAATGGACAGTGGAATATGTTTGAGATGGGCAGGGGGAACAGCACCGGCCTTAAGCTGGTTCAGGCGTTCAAAGGGGTAGGGATGAAGATGCTTTAAATGAGAATTCATAACAACTATTGCCACACATTTAATTGCTGCAGTTCTGTGCCTTGGGCATCTTCCTGATTGCGCTGGTCGAGTTCTGTGCAGATGGTATGTTGAATTTTTTGGCTAAAATCCGGGTCGGTCAGCGGCTGATGGTTGTAGTCGGTAACATAAAATGTATCTTCTACCCGCTCTCCCAGAGTTGAAATTTTAGCGTTGTAGAGGTTGAGTCCGTAGCGCAAAAAGATGCTGGCCAGATGGGCGAGCAGACCGGGACGATCTGGAGTAATCACTTCCAGCACTGTGGTGTTGGTCTCCACATCATTACGCAATGAAGCGACAGTTTTCAGGGTAAAGTTTTTAAGCTGTCTGGTGGTGCGTCGATGCACGTCAAAGCTGACGGCACTTGGATCCAAAATACCACTGCGCAATGTTTCGACAATGGTGGCGCAAAGCTGTGCGTTATCACCCACTGGCTGGCCCTGTTCATTGAGTACATAAAATACGTCAAAGGCGAGGTTGTCGTGGGTGGTATGCAGTCGCGCATCCTGTATGTTCAGATGCAGCTTGTCGAGAATGGCCGAAATAATTGAGAAGATATTTTGGCGATCCTTAGCATGGACAAAAATTTGTGTGGCCACAGGAAATTCACCGCCCACATCGCGGAGTAAAAGTACTGGTGCATCGTCGTCTTCGTTGGCGATAATCGCTTTGGTAAAGGTAGCCACATCGTCGGCCCGCTCACGCAAAAAGAACTCTTCATCAACATCGCTCCAGGCTGCAAGTGCCTGGGCTTCGCTGATGCCGTCGGTCGCCAGCAACCGCAGAGCGGCATCTTTGGCGTCTTTGATCCATTCGTCTTTATCTGCTGGAACTCCAAGCCCTTCTTGCAATGCGCGCTTGGTTTCAAAATAAAGATTGTGCATCAATGAGCCTTTCCAGTCGGTCCACAGGCGCGGATTGGTGGCGTTAATATCGGCAACGGTCAGCAAATACAGGTGCTCAAGATGCATCAGGTCTCCAACATGGGCGGCGAATTTGTAGATTACATCTGGGTCTGAGGTGTCCTCTCGCTGCGACACTGTGGACATCAACAGATGGTTTTCGACCAGCCATTGCAGTAGTTTGACTTCCTGGGATGGAAGACCGTGACGCTCGGCAAACTGTTTGATATCGGCAGAGCCCAATACTGAGTGGTCACCACCGCGGCCCTTGGCAATATCATGGTACAGCGCTGCGATAATAATCAGCTCTGGCTTGCGCAGGTTTTTAAAAATATGGGAGGCCACTGGGAATGCGGTTGCAACTTCTGGATTGGCGAAGCGACGAATATTGCGAATCACCTGTAATGTATGTACATCAACAGGATAGATATGGAATAGGTCATGCTGAGTCTGGCCGACAATCTTGCCAAATTCTGGCAGGTAGCCGCCGAGAATGCCGTAGCGATTCATGCGCGCGAGCTGAATGGATAGTTTATTTGGCGCCCGCAGCAGGCGCATAAATAGTTCACGATTTTCCGGATCCGCTCTGAATTTGTCGTCAATAAGATTCCTGTGCAATCTGATCTGGCGAATAGCCGAGGCGCGAATCCCCTCGATCTTGTCGTTCTCGCCAAGAATGGCAAATAGCTCAATCAGGGCGGATGGGCGATTGATAAACACGTCCTCGTGAGCTGTATCGAGAAAGTTGTCGCGCACTAAAAAGCGTTCGTTGATGACAGTTTCAATCTTGGTTTTATCTTTGCGATAAATCGCCTCATCGAGATACTGCAGCAGTACGTCGGTGAGCTCTCGAATAGACAGCACCACCTGATAGTAACGCTGCATAAATTTTTCCACCGCCAGTCGACCTGGACTGTCGGTATAACCGAGCATCACCGCCAGTTTGCGCTGGTAGTCAAACAACAGGCGCTCTTCCGGGCGGCCGGCAATCAGGTGCAGGCCGTAGCGAACTTTCCATAGAAACTCTTCATCCCAGCGCAGGGTTAAATATTCCTCATCGGATAAAAATCCTGCGTGGACAAGTTGCGAGCGGCGATGAAGATTGAAGTGGCGCTTGGCGGTCCAGTTGATTAACTGAATATCCCGCAGACCCCCTGGGGCTTCTTTAATGTTGGGTTCGAGATTGTATTCGGTGTCATCATGTTTACGGTGGCGGGCGCTCTGTTCATCAATCTTGCCACGGTAAAAGTCGGTCGATGACCATATTTTGCTGGGGCCTGTTTTTTTCAGCATATTGTCGCGCAATGTTCTATTGCCGCACAGTAGTCTAGTTTCCATCAGGTTGGTGGCAATGGTGATATCTGCTTTGGCTTCATCGACACATTGAGACAGGGAACGCACACTGTGGCCGATCTTGAGCTGGATATCCCAAAGAAAGGTGAGGAGCTGCTCTATGCTTGTGCGATATTTTTCCGGCTTGTTGCGGCGCATTAGTATTAACAGATCGATATCTGAATGTGGGTGCAGTTCACCGCGACCATAGCCGCCAACGGCGATCAGGCTTATATCCTTGTCCCATTCAAAACGATGCCAGGCATAGGCGAGGATAACATCGGCAAATTGGGCGCTCTCGTTGACCAGGGTGTGAACTTCTTCCCCTTCATAAAAGCGGTTGTTGAAATGTTTCTGAGCTGCGCTCAGGGCATTGCGAAATACAGTGACGGGATTTTCGGTCAGCAGATTCGCGGCAAAACGCTTTTGATCAAAAAACAGTGGGGCAGCCAATCCTGCAGGTAGTGTTGTGGCATCGAGTTGCGGCGACATTAAAGGTTTCTCGGGCAGTTGCTTTTTAAATAGGGTTCTTTGATTTAGCCGGTGAAGGCTTTTTAGTTTTGGGCGTTTGAGGCTTCTTCGTCCCGAGCTGTGAAGGCCTCTTCACTACGAGCGGTGAAGGCCTCTTCACTACGAGCGGTGAAGACTTCTACGCCATCGGCGGTAACTAGCATCGTGTGTTCCCACTGGGATGACAGTCGGCCATCCTGGGTTTCCACTGTCCAGCCGTCACGTTTGAGTTTGGTGCCGTGTTTGCCGGCATTGATCATGGGTTCGATGGTAAACGTCATTCCCTCGAGAAGTTCCAGTCCGGTGCCCGGTCTGCCGTAATGCAGTACCTGTGGCTCCTGGTGAAACTCGTCGCCTATGCCGTGGCCACAGTAATCGCGCACCACCGAGTAGTAGTTGGCTTCCGCATGAGTTTGTATGGCATGACCTATATCACCCAGACGTACCCCCGGTCGCACCAGCTCTATACCTTTGTACAGGCATTCCTGGGATATCTGTATCAGGCGCTGGGCATGACTGGGAACGGCGCCGACACAATACATCTTGCTGGTGTCGCCATACCATCCATCTTTGATAACAGTGACATCAATATTGATAATATCTCCGGCCTTAAGGATCTTTTTGTCTGCGGGAATGCCATGGCAGACCACCTGATTTACTGAGGTGCAGATAGATTTGGGGAAGCCGCGGTAGCCGAGACAGGCTGGAATCGCTTTCTGGATATTGACTATGTGTTCATGGCAAATTCGGTCTAGTTCTTCAGTGCTGACGCCAGGCACCACATATTCACCAATCAGTTCCAGTACTTCGGCGGCCATACGGCCTGCAATGCGCATTTTAGCGATCTGATCTGGAGTGCGAAGTTCTACTGTCATTGAGACTCTCAAGGGATTAGTTACCATGGCATTGTACCTGTCTATGGGTCGATGAGGGAGTCTTTGGGCGATATTTCATTACTTACATAGTGAATATCTGCGAGATCTTGGCCTCCCCTCGGTCGGAGCTGGGTTTGCAGGCGGTAATTTGTCGCTGGTTTTGCTTTATATGGCTGTACCATTATGGTATAAAGCGCGCCGTTGCGAGGATGTCCTCCCAGCGGTAATTTAAATTAAACGACACACACATTCCGACACGATGTTCTGGGTGCCTGTTAAGCGCAAGCAAAATGCTTACCGGGTTGATCATTGGGGGATGTGGAGGCTTAACCCCAAGAGGAAATTTTATGTCTACTGTCAGTATGCGCGATATGTTGCAGGCTGGTGTGCATTTCGGCCACCAAACCCGCTTCTGGAACCCCAAAATGAGCCAGTATATCTTCGGCTCGCGAAACAAAGTTCATGTTATTAACCTTGAGCACACTGTGCCAGCCTTTAACGAAGCATTAGAAATTTTGCGCGTTGAAGCCGCCAAAGGTAATCAAATTCTTTTTGTTGGCACCAAGCGTGCCGCGCAGAAAATCGTTAAAGAGCAAGCAGAGCGCTGCGGTATGCCCTATGTCAGCCATCGCTGGTTGGGCGGCATGCTCACTAACTACAAAACAATCCGTGCTTCTATCCGTCGTTTCCGCGAGCTGGAAACCCAGGAAGCCGATGGCACCTTTGAGAAGCTGACCAAGAAAGAAGTTCTGATGCGCACGCGCATGAAGGACAAGCTTGAGAACAGCATCGGTGGTATCAAAGATATGAACGGTCTGCCGGATATCCTATTTGTTGTGGATGTGGATCACGAGCGCATTGCCATCAATGAAGCCAATAAGCTGGGTATTCCAGTGGTGGGCATTGTTGATACTAACAGCGATCCCGATGGCGTTGATTATGTGATTCCTGGCAATGATGACTCCATCCGTGCAATCAAGCTGTATGCAGCATCTGTCGCAGACACTGTTCTTGAGGGCAAGGCACAGTCAGCCACTGTCACCAGTAAAGACGAGTTTGTTGAAGAAGTAGCTGATGAAGCCGCTCCTGCGGAGGCGCCAGCAGCTGAAGCTGCACCCAAGGAAGCCGCAGCGGAATAATTTCCACTGCAGCCGATGGGGCACAGCACAGGTAATAAATTAAAGGGGGCCGCTGCCCCCTTTTTTCCAACTGATTAAATGTTATAGAGAGGAATACAATGTCACAGGTAACAGCATCTTTAGTTAAAGAGCTACGAGATCGCACTGGTTTAGGCATGATGGAATGCAAGAGAGCATTGGCTGAAGCTGGTGCTGATATTGATAAGGCAATTGAAGAGTTGCGCAAGTCCAGTGGGATGAAAGCCGCCAAGAAAGCAGGCCGCACAGCTGCTGATGGAGTTGTTATGTTCAAGTCTGAAGGTGGCTATGGACTGCTGCTGGAAGTTAACAGCGAAACTGATTTTGCTGCTCGTGATGAGGGTTTTCAGGGCTTTGCCAATGCTGTTATGGACGCCGCCTTCAGTGCCAAAGAAACCGATATCGCTGTCCTGATGGCCGCTGGCCTGGAGTCTGACCGTGAAGCTCTGGTGCAGAAGATTGGTGAGAATATTTCGGCCCGTCGCGCGGCTAGTCTGGAAGCGCCGGTTATCGGTGGCTATGTACACAGCAACAACCGCATTGCTGTGCTGGTTGGCTTGACTGCAGGTACCGAGGAGTTGGCCCGGGATGTTGCCATGCATGTTGCAGCGGTCAACCCTGCGGTAGTAAGCTCTGATCAAATGCCTGCGGAGCTGATTGCTGCAGAGAAAGAGATCTACTCTGCCCAGGCGCGCGAGAGTGGCAAGCCTGAAGAGATTATTGAAAAAATGATTGGCGGCCGGGTCAGCAAGTTCTTGAAAGAGAGCAGCCTGATCGACCAGCCTTTTGTTAAGGACCCAGATACTACAGTGGGCAAGCTGGTTGCAGCCAGTGGTGCTGAAGTGGTCTCATTCGTCCGTTTTGAAGTGGGCGAGGGTATCGAAGTGGAAGAAGTTGATTTCGCCGCTGAAGTTGCCGCGCAGGTTGCAGGTGCCGGCGAGTAATAGATAACAGGAGCATTTATGCCAACCACCGGTAAAGAGAAAACCTACAAACGTATTCTTCTCAAGCTAAGTGGTGAGGAGTTAATGGGTGAAGAGGGCTTTGGGATTGACCCCAAGGTCCTGGATCGCATGGCTCTTGAAATTGGTCAGCTTGTGGGCATTGGCGTGCAGGTAGGACTGGTTATCGGTGGTGGCAATCTTTTCCGCGGGGCGGCTCTGAACGCTGCAGGTATGGATCGGGTGACGGGCGACCATATGGGTATGCTGGCTACGGTGATGAATGCCCTGGCAATGCGTGATGCGCTTGAGCGCACCAATATTTCCTCCCATGTTATGTCATCTATTCCTATGAGTGGCGTGGTAGAGCATTATGATCGCCGCCGCGCTATACGCTATATTAAGGATGGCGATGTGGTAATTTTCGCTGCAGGAACTGGCAATCCATTTTTCACTACAGACTCTGCAGCCTGTCTCCGGGGCATTGAAATCGATGCTGATGTGGTACTCAAAGCCACTAAGGTCGATGGTGTGTACAGCGCCGATCCAATGTTGGATGCCAATGCTGAGCTATACTCTCATTTGACCTACGATCAGGTGCTCGACAAGAAGCTTGCAGTGATGGACCTGACAGCAATCTGTCTCTGTCGCGAACACAATATGCCTCTTCGAGTATTCCGTATGTCCAAGCAGGGTGCATTGTTGAATCTAGTGGTTGGCGGCGCTGAAGGCACGCTGATCGAAGAGGGAGAAGAGGTTAGTAAATGATTGAAGAATTAAAGCAGGATGCGCAAGAGCGCATGATCAAGGCTGTGGACGCACTGGGCGGAGCCTTTAACAAGATTCGCACTGGTCGCGCCCACCCCAGTATTCTGGATGGGCTTTCAGTCGACTATTACGGTGTTGATACGCCTCTGAGCCAGGCGGCTTCGATTTCCATTGAAGATGCGCGCACATTGTCGGTAACTCCCTGGGAAAAGTCTCTGGTGCCGGAAATCGAAAAAGCAATTATGAAGTCGGATCTGGGCTTAAACCCCTCCACAGCTGGCGCAGTCATTCGCGTGCCGCTGCCAGCGCTGACCGAGGAGACTCGCAAGCATTACGGTAAGCAGGCCAAGGCTGAAGCCGAGGGAGCGAGAATTTCAATCCGCAATATCCGCCGCGATGTCATCTCCGATATTAAAGAGCTGCAGAAAGCCAAAGATATCAGCGAAGATGAAGAGCGCAAGGCACAGGATGATGTGCAAAAAATCACCGATAGTTTTATCGCCAGAGTTGAAGAAGCACTAGCGGCAAAAGAAAAGGATTTGATGGAGATCTGATCTCCATAAAGGTGCAGATCATGGTTGATCCTACTCCCCTGACGTCAATGTATCCGCTCAGGCATATTGCCATTATTATGGATGGCAATAACCGCTGGGCGAAGCAGCGTGGACTGACCGGTATCGCTGGACACGAAGCTGGGGTAGAGCGTATCCGCGACGTTCTGGCGACAGCTCAAAAAGCCCATATTGATACCATGACCCTGTTCGCATTTAGCAGCGAAAACTGGAAGCGTCCAGAGCTTGAAGTGCGCGGGTTGATGTCGTTGTTTTCCTCCTATTTAAAGCAAGAAGCCAAGACACTCCGCGATGATGGTGTGCGGCTCAAAGTGGTTGGCAATCGCAGCCATTTTAGTGATCGTTTAAAGCGCCTTATCAGCGATACAGAGACAAAGACTGCCAGCGGTAAGTTTACGCTGTATCTTTGTGTTGACTATGGCGGTCGCTGGGATATTGCAAAAACTGCGCAAAAGCTGGCCTCTGAGGTGCAGATGGGACGGGTGCGATCTTCAGATATCGATGAAGATCTGTTTGGTAAATATTTGCAGCAGGATGGTATTCCAGATCCGGATCTCTGTATCCGCACTGCTGGTGAACAGCGAATCAGTAACTTCCTGCTGTGGCAGTTAGCCTATACTGAGCTGTATTTTGCTGACTGCTACTGGCCCGACTTTGATGCCAATGCCCTAGAGCTCGCTATGACTGAGTACTATCGTCGGCAACGGCGTTTTGGTCTTCGCACTGATGATGAGCCCGATGCTGAACTGGACCATGATCGAGGGGAGAGCGTCCATGCTTAAGCAGCGAGTTTTTACCGCGGTAATCCTGGTCGCTCTGTTTCTGTGGCTCCTGCTAAGTCTGTCTGCCACTGATTTTTCCCTGGTTATTATGCTGTTGGTAATGGTTGCCGGTTGGGAGTGGACTAATTTATTGAAGCTAGGCAATGTGGCTGCCAGGACAGGTTACCTGACAGCGCTGTTTCTGCTGCTTGGTGCTGCTGGCTATAGTCTCGGTCTGTTCGGTGAGTTTGATTTTGCCTTGGGGCAACAGATCAGTCTGATTGCTGTGGGCCTCTGGGCGGTTATTTTTTTATGGCTGCAGGGCTATCCGTCCAGCGCGATTCTATGGTCGCCGAAACCTGTTTTGGGTTTGATTGGATTGATTTTGCTGGTCGCAACCTGGGTTGCTCTGGCCTCTATCCTGCATAGGGATTCCGGTCGTTGGTTGCTGTTGCTTGCTATTGTGATTGTGGTGCTGGCAGATGTGGGGGGGTATATAGCAGGCAGACTTTTCGGCAAACACAAGCTGGCACCTATTGTGAGCCCGGGAAAAACCTGGGAGGGTTTTATCGGCGGTATGTTTTTGCAGCTATTGCTGATTGCGGGTTTGCTCTGGGCAAGGCCTGAGTTCAGTCCCTTGGCATTATCAATTTTGATTATTCCTGTGGCACTTTATTCTGTGCTGGGGGACCTTTTTGAAAGTATGGTTAAACGCCACAGTGGTGTTAAAGACAGCAGTCAATTACTGCCTGGCCATGGCGGGGTGCTGGACCGTATTGATGGCATTATGGCGGCGTTGCCTCTGTTCAGCTTGCTGCTCGCGCAGTCGAGCTTTGTCTGACCTATGCAATCTATTACCCTGCTTGGTGCGACTGGCTCTATTGGTGAGAGCACCTTGGATGTTATTGCCCGCCACCCGGATAAATACTCAGTCTTTGCCTTAACAGGCCATCAACAGCTTGAAAAACTTGCGCTGCAATGCCAGCGTTTTCAGCCTCAGTTTACTGTTGTCAATGATGCCAAATCTGCTGCACAGCTGCAGATAATGTTGGCCGCAAACAATACCAAGACCGAAGTGCTTTACGGTACTGAAGCTCTCTGTCAGGTGGCGAGCGCAGCTCAGGTGGATGGGGTAATGGCCGCCATCGTAGGTGCGGCCGGGCTGGTGCCAACTATGGCTGCAGTTAAGGCAGGTAAAAAAATATTGCTCGCCAATAAGGAGTCTCTGGTGATGGCCGGCGGCCTGTTTATGGATGCGGTGAAGGCGTCTGGTTCGGAGCTATTGCCCATAGATAGTGAGCACAATGCGATTTTTCAGTGTTTGCCAGCCAACTACGAGCAGGCCGAAACCAATGGTATCAGCAAGCTTTTGCTGTCTGCTTCCGGCGGTCCATTTCGCGGTTGGTCAGCTGAGCAGATGGCTGTTGTAACCCCAGATCAGGCCTGTGCCCATCCCAACTGGTCCATGGGCCGCAAGATATCTGTCGATTCCGCTTCACTGATGAATAAAGGTCTTGAGTTGATTGAGGCCTGTTGGCTGTTTGCAGTGACGCCCTCTCAGATTGAAGTGGTGGTGCACCCTCAGAGCGTAATCCACTCATTGGTGCAATATGTTGATGGCTCGGTACTGGCGCAGCTGGGTAACCCGGATATGCGGACACCGATTGCCTACGGCCTGGCCTGGCCAGATCGCATGGACGCCGGGGTGGCTGAGCTTGATTTATTCGATATTGCCAGATTGGATTTCGAGCGGGCTGACCTGGTTAACTTCCCCTGTTTGCAGTTAGCATCAGATGCGGCTGCAGCCGGTGGTGATGCTCCGGCTATTCTCAATGCCGCCAATGAAATTGCTGTTCAAGCGTTCCTCGATGGACGTATTGGCTTTACTCAGATAGCAGAGGTTGTAGATAATACTCTCTCTGGTCTTGAGCTTGGTGAACCAGATTCACTGGATGCAGTCCAAGAGTCCGACAAAAAAGCGCGCAGTCACAGTGCTGCCTATATAACTGGAATAGAGTCTTAGTTTATGGAGCTGTTATATACAGTTTTTTATACCTTCATTGCACTGGGTGTGTTGGTAACCTTTCACGAGTTCGGTCATTTTTGGGTGGCGCGGCGCTGCGGGGTCAAAGTAGAGCGGTTCTCTATTGGTTTTGGAACGCCTCTGGTGCGCTGGCGAGATAAGCAGGATACGGAATTTGTGCTCGCCTTACTGCCTCTGGGTGGCTATGTTAAAATGGTCGATGAGCGGGAAGGTAATGTAGATTCTGATGATTTGCACCATGCCTTTAATCGCAAATCAGTCTGGCAGCGTATGGCGATCGTCAGCGCTGGCCCGATTGCTAATTTTCTGCTGGCCCTTGTGGCTTTCTGGTGGGTCTTTTTGGCTGGGGAAAAGGGCCTTGCCCCAGTGGTTGGACTGGTTGAGGAAAACTCTCTCGGCGCTAACTCTGGCTTTGAAAGCGGTATGGAAATTGTTGCTATCGATGGTGTTGAGACTCCTACCTGGGGCAAAGTGTCCAAGCAGCTGTTTGGGTTTATTGGCAGCAGCGGCGATATTCCCTTTACTGTTGTCTATGGCGATTCGGATCTTCGCTATGAGGTTAATGTTGCTGTAGACCGCTGGTTGCGGGAAGCTGAGGAGCCAATGCCCCTGCGTGAACTTGGTATCAGCCCGCCATTTGAATTGGACAGTCTGACCCTGAATGAAGTGTTCGAGGATGGCGCGGGCTACAGTGCGGGCCTGCGCTCAGGGGATCAGCTGATTAGCATTAATGGGCTGGCGATCGAAGATGTAAACCGGTTTATCAATATTGTGGCCGCCAGCGCAGGTACGGAAATCACTCTCGAGGTGCTGCGCGACACTGAGTCCCTAACTATTCAGGCTGTGCCTCGGCTGGCCGAACGAGATGGCCGCCAGGTGGGGCAGTTAGCGGTGCGCCTAGCCTCTACTGGCAAATATCCGGATGAGCTGTTGCGCGACGTGGATTACAGTGTTTTTACTGCTATTCCTCGGAGCATTAAGGAAACTGCAGATACCAGCATTTTTGTGCTTAATTCCATTGGCAAGTTGATAGTGGGCGACCTTTCGCCAAAGAACCTCAGTGGTCCCATAACAATTGCCAAGGTCGCTGGTGACAGTGCCCGCTCTGGAAGCGACAATTTTATTCGCTTTGTGGCTATTCTCAGTATAATGCTTGGCGTAATGAATCTGTTGCCAGTTCCGGTGTTGGATGGTGGTCACCTCATGTATTACTTGATTGAGGTGGTTAAGGGTTCTCCTGTATCTGATCAAATTCAGATTGTGGGATATAAAGTAGGGTTTGTGATGTTGATTGGGTTGATGATATTTGCCACCTACAACGATGTAACGCGGACATTTTAAACCGCAAAATATAACTGACAATCAGGTTTGAATTACACATGAAGCGACTTTTAAAAGGCCTACTTGCAGTCCTTTTCTCCTTTACAGTTTCTGCCTATGCTGCAGTCTTTCAGGTTGCGGATATCCGTATTGAGGGCTTGCAGCGAGTATCCGCTGGTACCGTATTTGCAGCACTACCAATCAGTGTGGGTGATCTGGTGGACGAGCCTGCCATCCGTGAGGCGACCAGATCTCTGTTTCGAACCGGCTATTTTTCCGATGTGGTGATGGCGAGAGATAATGGTGTTCTGGTGATAGGTCTGGCTGAGCGCCCAGCGGTAACAGAGATTAATCTCGAGGGTAATAAGGCCATAGAGACGGATCAATTACTCGACGCTCTGCGGGACAATGGCCTTGCTGAAGGTCAAATTTTCCGCCAGGTTGTGCTTGAGGGAATGACTCAGGAGCTGCAGCGCCAATATGTGTCACAGGGCCGCTATGGCGCTCTGGTCAAAACAGAGGTTGAACAACTGCCGCGCAATCGGGTGGCGGTCAATATAGATATTGATGAGGGTGATGTAGCCAAGATTCGCCATATTAATATTGTTGGCAACAAACAGTTTTCCGAGGAAGAGCTGCTTGAAAATTTTGAGCAGAACACCACAGGCTGGCTGTCGTGGATTTCCAGTAACGATAAATACAGCAGGGAACAGCTAACCGGAGATCTGGAGTCTCTGGAGACCTGGTACCTGGATCGTGGCTATCTCAAGTTTGCCGTAGAGAGTACTCAGGTATCTATCAGCCCGGATAAAGAGTCCGTGTATATCACTATCAATATCGATGAAGGTGATGTCTACACAATCAGTGCTGTGGAGCTGTCCGGGGAATTGAAGTTGCAGGAGGCGCAGATAAGAGCGCTTATCCTGATGCGTAAAGGTATGATTTTCTCACAGTCCTTGATGACTACTTCAAGTGAATATATTACTCGCGCTCTGGGTAACAGTGGTTACACTTTTGCGGAGGTCAATGGTTACCCTGAGGTGGACGAAGATGAAAAGACTGCCACAGTGACTTTTATGGTAACTCCCGGCATGCGCGCTTATGTGCGCCGTATTGAGTTCCGGGGTAACACCAAGACTGCCGATGAGGTTCTGCGTCGAGAGATGCGTCAGATGGAAGGTGGTTCGGCGAACAATGCTCTGATAGAGCACTCCAAGGTGCGGCTCGAGCGTCTTGGCTACTTTAAAGAAGTGAATGTTGAGAACCTGCCAGTGGCAGGAACCAATGATCAGATTGATGTGGTCTATACAGTTGAAGAGCAGCCCTCCGGGTCTGTGGGTGCCAGTGTGGGTTATGCTCAGGGTACCGGTCTTATTCTGGGTGCCAATCTCAGCGAAAACAACTTTCTGGGTACAGGTAAGCAAGTGGGGGTCGGTCTCAACAAAAGCACCTATCAGAAGTCGGTGAACTTTAGTTATACCGAGCCCTATTTCACTGTGGATGGCATCAGTGTTGGTTATAATTTGTACGGTCGAGATACCGACTATGATCGCATCAATGTTGCCAGCTTCTCTACCAATACATTTGGCGCCAGTGTTAATTGGAGCTACCCGGTGTCGGAGATCGAACGACTTGGCTGGGGTCTGGGTTATGAAAATCTGGATCTTAAGACTGGCTCTTTCGCCTCTCAGGAAATCAGTGATTTTGTCAGCGAAAATGGCGATAATTTCGATGTTGTCAGCCTCAATGTTAACTGGATAAAATCGACGCTCAACCGCGGTGTTTTTGCTACCCGTGGTACTTCTCAGCGGGTGGGGCTCGATATAGCTGTTCCTGGTTCAGGGCTGGAGTATTACAAGACGACCTATAGCCTTCAGCATCTGCGTGGATTAACCAGGTCACTGACATTGAAGCTTCGTGCGGACCTTGGCTATGGTGAAAGCTATGGCGACACTACCAGTATGCCGTTTTTCAAAAACTTCTACGGCGGTGGCTTTGGCTCAGTTCGCGGCTTTAAACGCAACACTCTGGGTCCCCAGGACACCCCATGCCATCTGAGGAATCCACCCTGTAGCACAAGCTTTATCGACGATCCGGATCCCATTGGCGGTAATGTTCAGGTTGAATTGGGCGCCGAAGTAATATTTCCACTGCCGTTTCTTAAAGATCAGCGGTCAGTGCAGTCCACATTCTTTGTTGATGCGGGCAATATTTTCAACACTAAATGTGGTGAAACTCAGGTTAACTGTTTTAAACCTGATGTAGGAGAGTTACGCTACTCTGTAGGTGTAGGTGCAACTTGGTTAAGTGGCTTTGGGCCGATTACGTTTAGTATCGCCAAGCCGCTCAATTCGAACGATTTCGATGAAACTGAAGTTTTCCAGTTCTCATTGGGTAATCAATTTTAATAAAATGTAGGGAGAAGTATTGTGGGTAATGTAAAAGCACTTGTTTTAGTTTTGGTAGCCAGCCTGTTTGCGGTTGCACCTTTGAGCGCAGTGGCGGCAGAGAAAATTGCAGTAGTCGATATGGCGAGAGCTATTTTTGGCTCTAATGCAGCTCAGGCTAAGCTAAAACAGGCAGAGCAGGGAGCTGATTTTGTCAGCCTTAAAGCTAAGTACGAGGGTTCAGCAGCAGACCTGCAGGCATTGGCCAAAGAAGCAGAGAGCAAGCGTTTGACATGGTCACAGGAACAGGCAGTTGAGCATCAGAAGAAAATGGAATATGCCAAAGCAGATGCTGAGCTAGCCGGTCGCAAGATTCAGGCGGAACAGCAACAGCTGCAGCAGAGCATCATGCAAGAGCTTGGCCCCAAGGCCCAGGAAGCTCTGCAGGAAGTTATCGCGGAAGAGGGCGTTACTATTCTACTGCGTGCCGAATCTGTAATGGTCGCCAGCCCAGAGAGTAATCTAACGGCTAAGGTTGCTGACCGACTAAACCAAAAAACAAAGTAAGTTTGTTCTAGTCAGCCTGCTGCCGGATGAAGCACGATTATTCCCTAGGTGAAATTGCCGCGTTTCTCAATGCTGAGTTGCGCGGTGATGCGGATGTGCGAATCTCAGGGCTTAACAGTCTGGACAGTGCAGCAGCGGGGGATCTGGCATTTCTTGCCAATCCCAAATATATAAGCCAGTTGACCGATACCAGAGCAGGGGCTGTAATCCTTAAGTCAGACCAGGCCGACAGTTTCGCAGGCAACAGCCTGGTATTGGATAACCCTTATTTGGGTTATGCCCGGATTAGTGCCTGGTTTAATCGAGCGCCAGTTCCCGGTGGCAGTATCCACCCCAGCGCGGTTATTCATCCCAGTGTTGATCTAAAAGATGATGTCTCTATCGGCCCCAATGTTGTGGTTGATGAGGGTGCGATTATTGGCTCTGGCTGTTCTATTGCCGCCAATAGCTTTATTGGCAGTCGCTCAGTTTTGGGTGCTGACTGCCTGATCGCGGCCAATGTCTCCGTCTATCATGATGTGGTCATAGGCGGTGGAGTCACTGTACACAGTGGCTCTGTGATCGGGGCAGATGGCTTTGGCTTTGCACCCAATGGCGAGGGTGGCTGGCAGAAGATTCACCAGCTTGGTGGTGTGCGCATTGGTGACCGGGTGGAGATTGGTGCCTGCAGCACAGTAGACCGCGGTGCTCTTGAAGACACAGTGGTTGGCAATTCTGTGATTATTGATAATCATGTGCAGATAGCCCACAACTGTGTGGTTGGAGATGGCACTGCTATCGCGGCTTTTTGTGCTCTTGCGGGCAGTGTAAAGCTTGGTCGCAACTGTGTTCTGGGGGGCTATGCCACTGTGGTAGGCCATTTGTCGATCTGTGACAATGTGATATTGACCGCCCATGCCTATGTGACCAAAAGTATTTCGAAGCCTGGATCATACTCTTCGAGCACAACCCCACTGATGGAGTCATTAAAGTGGCGCAAAACTGCGGTGCGCATTGGGCAGCTTGAAGATATTGTGCAGCGCTTGAAAAGACTGGAAGATAATAAAAATTAAGTAATGGTGGCCGGTTAGGGTTTGACCAGACAACAAATGTAACCTTGGATATTGTAATGAATATAAATGAAATAATGGATCTATTGCCCCATCGCTACCCGTTTCTGCTGGTTGATCGAGTCACCGATGTGGTGCTCGGCGAGAGCATAGCGGGTTACAAGAATGTCAGTATCAATGAAGAGGTGTTTAATGGCCATTTCCCTGGTGCGCCTATTTTTCCCGGTGTAATGATTATTGAAGCCATGGCCCAGGTCTCTGGTATTTTGGGTTTTGCCACCACTGGTGAGACCGCGGACCACGATAAGCTATACCTGTTTGCCGGTGTCGATAAGGTGCGCTTTAAACGCCCGGTGGTTCCAGGGGACCGACTGGATTTGACCTCTGAGGTTGAGACCGTTAAACGTAATATATGGCGCTTTCGCTGTACTGCCAAGGTTGATGGGCAGACTGCCTGCGAAGCTACAATTCTTTGCGCCTACAGAGATAAAGGTGAGGTTGCATGATAGATCCCAGGGCCATTGTTGATCCTTCAGCTACTGTTGGCGATAACGTCAGCATCGGGCCATGGACCATTGTCGGCCCGGATGTCGAGATCGGTGATAACTGTGAAATCGCGTCCCATGTGGTGCTTAAAGGACCTACGGTTCTGGGTCGCGGCAACAAGATATTCCAGTTTGCCACTATAGGCGATGCTACTCCGGATCTTAAATACAATGGCGAACCAACCAGGCTTGTGGTTGGTGATAACAATGTGTTCCGCGAAGGGGTCACAGTGCACAGGGGTACTGTGCAGGGTAACTATGAGACGGTAATTGGCAGTGATAATCTGTTTATGCCCTATGTTCATATTGCCCATGACTGTGTGATCGGCAGCCATGTTGTTTTTTCCAACAACGCGACTATCGCTGGGCATGTGCATGTGGGGGACTGGGCCATTTTGGCCGGGTACGCGCTGTCCCATCAATTTGTTCATATTGGTGCCCATTGTTTTATTGCTACAGCTGCCTTCTGTTACCACGATGTACCAGCCTTTGTGACGGCTTCAGGTAATCCTGCAGAACCTCGCACCATTAATCGAGAGGGGCTAAAGCGGCGTGGCTTTAGCGCCGATGAAATCGCCATGGCCAACAAGGCCTATAAATTACTTTATCGCCGTGGCCTGCAATTTGATGAGGCACTTAAGGCGATTGCCGAGTTGGGCGACAATAGGGTCACTACCATGTTTTTATCCTCCGTTGAGCACAGTACTCGCGGCATTATTCGTTAGTCTATGTCTGCGCCAAGCCCAGTCTTCGCCATAGTTGCAGGAGAGGCCTCCGGGGATATTCTCGGCGCAAATCTGATACGGGCACTTAAACAACTTTTTCCAGACGCTATTTTTGAGGGCATAGGTGGCCCGCAGATGCAGGCTGAGAGTTTTAGGTCCCTGTATGAAATGGACCGTCTCTCAGTAATGGGTCTGGTTGAGCCCCTAAAACGGCTGCCTGAGCTTTTGCGCATCAGGCGTAATATTGTCCGGCGCTATAGCAATAACAGGCCAGCGGTCTTTATTGGTATTGACTCTCCTGACTTTAATTCAGGCATAGAGCAGAGACTTCATCGCGCCGGGGTAAAAACTGTCCATTATGTCAGTCCTTCGGTCTGGGCCTGGCGTCAGGGTAGAATCAAAAAGATCAAAAAGTCTGTTGACCTTATGCTGACCTTGCTGCCTTTTGAAGCTGATTTCTATCGCCAGCATCAGGTGCCGGTGTGCTTTGTCGGCCATCCATTGGCTCAGCAGTTTGGCGACAAGCCAGATAAAAATTCAGCCTGTACCGAGCTTGGCCTCGACCCCCAGCGACCAGTGCTGTGTATTATGCCCGGCAGCAGATCCAGCGAAGTTGAGTTACTGGCGAATCTGTTTCTCGACGCTGCTGAGGTTGTCCGTCAGACGTGGAACGCAGATATTCAGCTAGTGATACCTGCGGCCAATCAGGCTCGGTATCAACAGGTTGAGGAGATTCTGGGCCACAGGCCCAATTTAAATATCCTGCTGTTACAGCAGCAATCCCATCTTGCTATGGAAGCGGCTGATGTGGTGCTGCTTGCCTCAGGCACCACGGCTCTGGAAGCTATGCTACTAAAGAAGCCTATGGTGGTGAGTTATCGTTTTGGGGCCTGGACCTATAAGCTGTTATCCAGGTTGATTAAGACCCCCTACGCCTCTATTCCCAATTTGCTAGCCAATAAGATGCTGGTGCCAGAGCTGATTCAGGATGATGCCTCAGTGGACAACTTGTCTGCAGCAGTGATTGATGCATTTGATGCAGACCGGCGTGAGCTGTTGCAGGTAGAGTTTGCCCGATTGCAAGAACAGCTGGCTGTGGACTCTGGTGCTGTTGCTGCCCGCGCTATCTCCGAGTTGTTGGCCCAGTGAAGCCCTGGAAGCCTCCGGTAGGGGTTAAATGTTTGGCTGGTGTGGACGAGGTTGGCCGCGGCCCCCTGGCGGGAGATGTGGTCACTGCTGCTGTAGTACTGCCAGCCAATCACAGAATTGAAGGGTTGGCTGATTCTAAAACGCTGTCTGCCCGGCAGAGGGAAAACCTATATAGCGATATTATCAGCCATGCGGACTGCTGGGCTGTGGGGCGCGCCTCGGTGGCTGAGATTGATCGCTTCAATATTTTGCAGGCCACTCTGATGGCCATGCGCCGGGCTGTGATGGGGCTGCGCATGCAGCCAGATTACGTTGCCGTTGATGGCAATCGTGTACCCCAGTGGGAATACAGTGCCGAGGCCGTGGTGAAAGGCGATGGTAGAGTTGAGGTGATCAGTGCAGCATCCATTATCGCCAAGGTGGTGCGTGATGCCGAGATGGCCGAGATGCATATTAAATATCCGGGCTATGGCTTCGACAGCAATAAAGGTTACGGCACGGCTCAGCATCTGGAAGCGCTGGAGCGGCTGGGCCCCACGCCTATCCACAGGCGTTCATTTGCCCCGGTGAGAAAGGAAATGGGCCTGGATCAGTCTGATTTGTTTTGAGCTGCATTACTGGGCCGCTAGTTCCGCTGATAAATAAAATGCAGGTTTAAGTTTAAAAAGTCAGTTTAGCCTTGAGTTCAGGTGGCACAGGCTTTACATTCGACGGTATAAAAACAACTAATATTTGGGGTTGAAGTGGTGACACACGCACAGATTACAGGTTGGGGCAAATATGCGCCGCCATTACTGATGACCAATGATGATATGGCTAAAATTGTTGATACCAATGATGAGTGGATTTTTTCGCGCTCTGGTATTCGCCAGCGGCATTACAGCCATGTCACCACTGGTGAGATGGGCTGGCTGGCAGGAGAGAGAGCTCTGGCCGCCGCCGGTATTAGCGCTGATGAACTGGATCTGGTGATTCTGGGCTCAACCACGCCGGAAGAGTACTGCCCCAACACCGCAAGTATAATCAAGAATAAGCTGGGTGCGACAAAGGCCGCGGCCTTTGATCTGAACTCGGCCTGCACCAGCTGGCTCTATGGGCTTAATGCAGCCACCGATATGGTCAAGTCGGGGTCTATTAAAAAGGCACTGGTTATTGGTGCAGAGCGTATTTCTGTGGCCATGGACTGGAGCAAGCGCGAATCCTGCTTTTTGTTTGGCGATGGTGCAGGTGCGGTTGTGATTGAGGCATCGGAAGAAAAGACCGGCCTGCTGAGCGCACATATGAGCTGTGTGCCCGATAGCCGCGAATGCCTGCACATTCCCAAGTGGGGGTTGTCGACGATGCACTGGACTGATGATCTCCATGTGTCACTCAATTTTGAGGGCCAGGAAATCTTTAAAAGTGCAGTTAAAGGCATGAGTGAATCCATTGCCGAGGTGCTTCGACGAGAGGGGTTAACTGCAGATGATATAGATCTGTTTGTCCCCCATCAGGCTAACGTTCGCATTATTCAGGCCTTAGCTAAACGCCTTAATTTCCCCATGGAGAAGATAATGGTCTGTATTGATAAATACGCCAATACCAGTGCTGCGGCTATTCCTCTGGCCCTCTGTGACGCGCTGGCTGAAGGCAGAGTGAAACCAGGCATGACTATTTTAACCGCCTCCTTTGGTGCCGGGTTGACCTGTGGTGCAGGAATTATCCGCTGGGGTGACAGGGTTGAGCCACTGCAGCACAGCGATGCAGATATTGCGCCCTTTGAGGGCACGGTATTTGATTTGATGAAAGACAGCTTTGCCTATTACGGCGTCGATGCGGAGCACCTGTTATCTAAATGACCCCATCATTTGTCCATCTTCGACTGCATTCTGAATACTCATTAGTTGATGGGTTGGTACGCATTAAACCTCTGGCGGCCAAGGTTGCCGAGATGGGTATGCCAGCAGTCGCTCTGACTGACTTTAATAATTTCTTCGGCCTAGTCAAATTTTATAAAGCCTGCCAGAACAATGGCGTTAAGCCTGTTCTGGGTGCCGACATGCTGATTCAGGACGAGAGCGGTGAAGGTGGGCTTGCTCAGCTGGTGCTATTGGTTGCAGACCAGACTGGCTACCAGAATTTAACCAAACTTGTGTCAAGAGCCTATCAGGAAGGCCAGCGTCAGGCCGTCCCCACAATTAAACGATCCTGGTTGGAAGGAGCGAGCGATGGGTTGATTGCGCTCTCTGGGGGACGCGCCGGTGAAGTGGGTGTGGCACTGATCTCTGGTCGCGGGGCGGAGGCAGAGCAGCTATTGTTGGACTATATGCAGCTTTTCCCCAACCGTTTTTATCTCGAGCTACAGCGTACCGGCCGTGCCGACGAGGAGGATTATCTCCATGCTGCGGTAGGTCTGGCCTCTCAGTACAGCTGCCCTGTGGTGGCCACCAATGATGTGCGCTTTATACAGGCGGATGAATTTGAAGCCCATGAGGCGCGGGTGTGTATTCATGAGGGGCGTGCACTGGATGATCCCCGCCGCGAGCGACGTTTTTCCGAGAGTCAGTATCTGCGCAGTGCCGATGAGATGGCTGAGCTATTTGCCGATATTCCCGAGGCGCTGCAAAATACCATAGAGATCGCCAGGCGCTGCACTCTGGATCTGCGTCTGGGCGAGTACTTCCTGCCGGATTATCCAATCCCTGAAGGCATGACCATCAATGAATTCTTTATCGCCGAGTCCGAGCAGGGTCTGCAGGAGCGGCTGGCAGTGCTGTTTGATACCCAGGCCCCGGACTTTGCTGAGACTCAGCAGCTGTATGCGGAGCGGCTTAAGTTTGAGCTGGATATTATTATCCAGATGGGTTTTCCCGGCTACTTCCTAATTGTCATGGACTTTATTCGCTGGGCTAAAAATAACCAGATACCTGTGGGCCCAGGCCGCGGCTCTGGAGCCGGTTCACTGGTTGCTTATGCATTAAAAATCACTGACCTTGACCCCATTGAATACGATCTGCTGTTTGAGCGCTTTCTAAATCCTGAGCGGGTATCCATGCCGGATTTTGATATCGACTTTTGCATGGAGGGTCGCGACCGCGTGATCGCCTATGTGGCGGAGCAGTATGGCCGCGATGCAGTGTCGCAAATTGTGACCTTTGGCACCATGGCTGCCAAGGCGGTGGTGCGAGATGTGGCCCGCGTGCAGGGCAAGTCTTACGGGCTTGCAGATAAACTGTCAAAGTTGATCCCCTTTGAAGTGGGCATGACCCTGGAAAAGGCGGTTGAGCAGGAAGAGGAGCTGGAGCAGTTTCTCGCCCAGGACGAAGAGGCCGCAGAAATCTGGAGTATGGCACTGCAGCTTGAGGGGGTTTCGCGCAACTGTGGCAAGCATGCCGGTGGCGTGGTTATTGCGCCGACACAGATAACCGATTTTTCACCGATCTACTGTGATGATAGTGGCGGCGGGGTGGTTACACAGTTCGACAAAAATGATGTGGAAGAGGCCGGGCTGGTCAAGTTCGACTTTCTGGGGCTGCGCACATTAACCATTATTGACTGGGCTGTGCGCATGATTAATCGCACCCGCACAGCTAATGGCGAAGACTGTCTGGATATCGAAAAGATTCCTCTGGATGACAAGGCCACCTATGAGCTGATGCAGCGGGCTGAAACCACCGCAGTCTTCCAGCTTGAATCTCGCGGCATGAAAGACCTGATTAAAAAACTCGGTCCTGACCGCTTTGAAGATATTGTCGCACTGGTGGCGCTGTTTCGTCCTGGTCCACTGCAGTCGGGCATGGTTGATGATTTTATCAATCGGAAGAAAGGCCGGGCTGAGGTCAGTTATCCCCATGTGCAGTACCAGCATGAATCCTTAAAGCCAGCACTGGAACCCACCTACGGCATTATTCTCTATCAGGAACAGGTGATGCAGATTGCTCAGGAAATGGGTGGCTATACCCTTGGCGGCGCTGATTTGTTGCGTCGCGCCATGGGTAAGAAAAATGCTGAAGAGATGGCAAAGCAGCGAGAGCTATTTACCCAGGGTGCAGTGGAGAAAGGGTTTACCCAGGATTTGGCATCGAATATTTTTGACCTGATGGAAAAATTTGCCGGTTACGGCTTTAACAAATCCCACAGTGCTGCCTATGCTTTGGTGGCCTATCAGACAGGCTGGCTCAAAACCCATTATCCCGCCGAGTTTATGGCGGCGACTATCTCATCTGATATGGATAAAACCGACAAGGTGGTGACCTTTATCGATGAATGCCGGGCTATGGGTCTGAATTTGCTGCCCCCGGATGTCAATCATGGGCAGTTTCACTTTAGTGTCGATGGCCCCGGGCGTGTGATTTACGGCCTTGGCGCTATCAAAGGGCTGGGTGAAGGCCCGGTAGACAATATCATAGCGGCGCGCACTGAGGGTGGGCCGTTTAAAGATCTGTTTGACTTCTGTGCCCGAGTGGATGGCCGCAAGGTCAATAAGCGCGCCCTTGAGGCGATGATTCGCAGTGGTGCTCTGGATAATATTGGTCCTGAAGGGGAAGTGGGTTATCGCCGTGCGGTGATGCTGGCGGGAATGGATGAGGCGGTTAAGCTGGCGGAACAGCATGCACGCAATACCAGCAGTGGCATGGGCGATCTCTTTGGCGACTCCATTGTAGATAGCGCTGTGGATATTAACTACAACAGCTATAACGGCGCCCGTGTGCTCTCGGTGCGTGAGCGTTTAAATGGTGAAAAAGACACATTGGGCCTGTATTTGACTGGTCACCCAATCGATGAATATGAGGATGAATTGCGCTCCATGGTACCCAGCCGTATCGCTGATCTGAGACCAGGTAAAGATGGCTCAACCGTGTCCGGCATGGTGGTGGGCATGCGGGTGATGAAAAACAAGCGCGGAGACAGCTTTGCATTTTTGACATTGGATGACAAAAGTGGCCGTGTTGAGTTGTCGGTATGGGCGGAAAAATTTAATGCCTATCGGGATATTCTGACCAAAGATGCGCTGCTTGTGGTGCAGGGTGTGGTGTCTGAGGATAGCTTTACCGGTGGTTTAAAAATGGTCGCTGAATCTATTCAGTCTATCTATGAAGCACGCTGCAGCAAGCTTAGCAAGCTGCAGTTGACCATCTCTCAGTCTGGGGTTGCCGATGGTTGGGTGGATCAGTTTCACCGCACCATCAGTGAATATGGCAATGGCAACTGCCCCATTATCCTGGAGTACATTGTGCCCAGCGCGGTGGGTCAACTCTCTCTGGGTCGACAGTGGCTGGTGCAGCCAAAAGATGAATTGATTGCTCGATTGCGGGAAGATTTTGGTAAAAACAGCGTTCGCTTGCACTATCATTAGGTAATCAAGCCACAACAGGCTGGCAGTCCCGCGCAGAGATGTTAAAATGCGTCCCCGGGCACCCGCAGAGACTTTCTAACCATGAATTTAAACTATCTTTCTTTTGAGCAACCAATTGCCGAGTTGGAAGCAAAAATTGAAGAATTGCATTTGGTTGGCAATGATAATGAACTTAACATTGCTGAAGAAGTGGCCAAACTTCGGGACAAGTCACGCAAGCTGACTGAGAGTATTTACGCCAAGCTCAGCCCCTGGCAAGTGGTGCAGGTGGCCCGCCATCCTCAACGCCCCTATAGCCTTGATTATATCCAGCGTATCTTTACCGACTGGGAAGAGATGCATGGTGACCGTCACTTCGGTGATGACAGTGCTATTGTCGGTGGTGTTGCTCGACTCAACGGCGGGCCAGTGATGGTTATTGGCGAAGAGAAGGGTCGCGGCGTCAATGAAAAAGTCATGCGTAATTTTGGTATGCCCAAAGCTGAGGGCTACCGCAAAGCACTGCGTCTGATGGAGACTGCTGAGCGGTTTAAGTTGCCCGTGATTACCCTGATTGATACCCCAGGAGCCTATCCTGGCATCGACTCGGAGGAGCGCAATATCTCTGAGGCCATCGCGCGCAATCTGGCAGTTATGTCGCGGCTGAAAACGCCTATTATTTGCACCGTAATTGGTGAGGGTAGCTCTGGTGGCGCTCTGGCTATTGGTGTTGGCGATAAACTCAACATGCTGCAGTACAGCACCTACTTTGTGATCTCTCCCGAGGGCTGTGCCAATATTATCTGGAAGACCAGTGACAAGGCTCCCCAGGCCGCTGAAGCCATGGGTGTTACCTCGGATAATCTGCAGAACCTGGGTATTGTTGATGAGACGATTCCAGAGCCTATGGGTGGCGCTCACAGAGATATTGAAGCGATGAGTGCGACTATCAAGGAGCATCTCTCGACCCAGCTTGATGAGCTTCAGGCCATCCCTGTAGACGACTTGCTAGAGCGCCGTTACCAGCGCCTAATGTCCTACGGCAGACCCGACTAAGGTTTTACTAGCAGGCCTAATTCTCTTCCAGCAATGATATAGCTGCTATAGCCTCGGGATCCTGAGACTTTAGCTGGTTGGCTATATGGTGCTGGAAAAAATACCTGAAATCCTGGCTTTTGTCTGCGGCGTACAGGCAACTGTCCCCAGGCAGTACTGGTGTATTAACTACCTTGTCTTCATCGATCAACATGGCCTCCATGGTGCCATCCTGCAGCAGTCGCCAGCTGATCACTTCTTTAAGGGTAATACTGTGGAAGCCATCGGCGGACAGTACCGCATGAGTGCCAATGCTATCTGGCACTTCCTGAATGATCTCTCGTCCAGAGTCACACTGATATTCATAATAATCAGCAGCGGTTTCCAGCTCGACCACCTTATGCAGTGGCGCTGCGAAAAATAACTCATCAACACCCTGATCGTAATAGCCTTGCCACTGACCGTTAAGGGGGTCATTGATCTCATCGCAGGCAACCAGCTCATCGAGCCAGGGCACTAGTCCAACGACTTCGCCGCTAAGGCGTAGACCCCAGGCCAGTACTTTTACGGAGAATAGTTTTTCCGGATTCTCGGAATTGCTATAGAGCATTTCGAGACCATCGAGTTCGGGAGCAATACGTATAAGTTTGTTATTGGAAAGTTCTGAGAGGGGTTTGCGTGTGAAGATATCAATCACATTATCCAGCTGGTGATCAATCGCCATATTGGGCATAAATATATCTCCTTGGGACAGATGATAACAAAACGACACTGACACTATATAAGGTACTCCAGAATTCCATAAAGCACAACAATTAGTGTTTGATCCTGTCATTGTCTCTTTGATAAAGAGCTGCGGCGAGGTTACTGGAGATGGATTATTTGCTGTAAACTTACCGTCTTAAATCATTCACAGAGACTTTCCATTGGACAGCAGATCTGCCGCACAATTTTATTTTGCCTATGGCTCGAATATGAATCAGGCCCGCATGGTTGGCCGTGATATGAAGATTGTTTCCATGACCGCCGGTTGGCTGGACGGCTTTGGGCTGCGCTTTAACAAGCGCTCACGACGGGATGATAATCTGGCCTGTGCCAATATGGTCTGGGCAAGATCTGAGCGTATTCAGGGTATTCTCTATGAGCTGGAATCGATTGAGGAGATTATTAAACTCGATCCCCACGAGGGGTCTCCCTGGCGCTACAGTCGCGAATTGTTCAATGTGCAGACCAGCGGAGCAGTGCAGCCGGCCTGGATCTATGTGGCCAATCCCGCTGTGCTGGACGACACAGTTCTGCCCGGGCGCTGGTATATCGAGCACCTTTTGGCCGGTCGCGACTACCTGACTGAAGACTATTGGCAGCGCATTAATAATACTGAATGTCTGGCTAACTCGGTGGAGTGGTCTTGAGCAAACAGGCAGCTCAGCTGGACGCTATTATTGCCCTGTTCGACCAGCTGTTTTTGGGCTCCCACAATACCAGGTTAATCTCTGGCGCCGAGGAGCCTGTCTATCTACCTGCAGATATGCCTGACAATAAGCAGTCACAGCAGAATCAAGCTGGAGGCACTGCGTATCATCGTCTATGCTTTCGCCAGGATTATCTCTCCAGCGCACTTCATGAAATTGCCCATTGGTGCCTCGCAGGAACACAGCGGCTGCTGCTGGAAGACTTTGGTTACTGGTACCAGCCTGATGGCCGCAGTGCCGAGCAACAGCAGGTATTTGAAGCTGTCGAGGTGCGCCCCCAGGCGCTGGAGTGGATGTTCTCCGTCGCCTGTGGTCAA
>JABJOY010000035.1 GCA_018664075.1 Porticoccaceae bacterium
ATGGTCTGGGAATCAGGTGCCAGAGACTCTGCCAGCTTATAGTTATGGCGCAGTGCTTGCAGGTCGATAATAGCGGCTGTGGGTCGCGACATGGTTTGCGGTTACCTGATACTTACTTATTAGTAGTCAAATTTGCCGGCGCTATACAGGGCCTGGGCGCGCAGCCACATATCTCCCAACTGGCCATCGCCAACTGGCACACCATCGATCTCTATGACCGGGGCAATCTCTTTGGACGAGCTGGTAATCCAGACTTCGTCGGCGCTGCGCACTTCATCCATGGTGACCACGCGCTCTTCAACGGCAATATTGCCATCGCTCTTTAAGGTGCCCAGTACTATTTGACGGGTAATGCCGGCCAGTTTCTGGTTGTCCAGCAGCGGGGTAATCACCACATTGTCTTTGACGATAAAGGCATTGCAGGCACTGGCTTCGGTTAATTCATGATTAGCATTATAGAGCAGTGTTTCGCCATGGCCTTTTTCGTAGCCCTGTTGAAAGTGCAGCACATTGCCCAGCAGGGCAGTGGATTTGATCTGGCAGCGATCCCAGCGCAGATCCTGGGTGCTGGTGACCTTGTAGGGCTTGGCCAGGGCTTTGTCTGCCACTGGTGGTGGGGCAATTTCAAAGGCAAAGGCAAAGACTGTGGGCGCTACATTTTCTGGGAAGCCATGAAAACGCTTGGTGTCGGCGCCGCGGCTAACATGCAGGTAGATACCTAGGTTGCCGGAGCCATTGTCGGTAATTAATTGATTGCACAGGTCGGCCCACTGCTGCTCGCACCAGTCGAGCTTAATACCCACTGCGGCGAGGCCATCCTGCATGCGCGCGATATGAGGGGCAAAGCCAACCATTTTGCCGGCGTAGGAGGGCACGACTTCGTAGATGCCATCGCCAAAAAGAAACCCTCTGTCCATGGGCGAAATTCGGGCTTCTTCCAGGGGTAAAAACTTGCCGTCTAAAAATGCAATGGTCATAGGTTGGCCTTTAATATTTGAGGCAAAATGGTAGCAGTGGCTCCATTGATGCGCAAAGTAAAATAAGGTTAAAAACGTCCATAAGGCCGTCAATAATGGTGATATGTAGCGTTTGCCTGGCTCTTGTCAGGAGATTTTACTTATTCTGGTAAAATCCAGTTATCTTTCTCAGGTCGAGAATTAATTTCTCGCTGATATCTGAGGACAGGCTGTCTTCGGTCAATGTGTTTTCACGGCTCACCCCATCCACGCTGCCTCTCTGACTAAGGTAGTTTAGAACCTCGATATTATCCCACTGGGCCAGTATATCTGTCTGGGTTAGAGCGGACAGCATGGCAATTAAGCCATGGGCGCCCCAGTTGGAGACATCTGCGACCACGAGCTCATCACAGGTGGTTACCGATGGCATTATATTCATGCCCGCAAGGCTATCTAATACATTGCCCATGCCAATTTCATTGCCCCCATCACCTATGGCAATGGTCGGACACTGGGCCAGATTTAAAAAATCATCAAAGCTGGCACAGCGCTGGCTTATATCTTCGCCGCGCATATTGCAGTAAAGGCCCTGGGCGTTTAATCCGGGGCGCTCAATAGAAATAATTAATGTTGGGCGGTGCTGATCCAGAGCTGCCTGAGCTTCTTGCTGGCGGGTGGCGGTCTGGTTGATTGAGATTTGATGTACCCTAAAGTCAGCTTGCAGATGGTTGGCCAGAGGCGCACCACACACCAGTACGGGCTGGCCACCAAGCTGTTCAATGGTTCGGTACAGTGCAATTGCCCCGGGTGGGCCGTCGGTTTCAAAGGTTTGATCCACCGGAAACCCGGTGCCAATCAGCACATTGCCTGTGGCCTGCTGAATTAGCTCGGCGGCGCGCAAAATATAGCCGGGCTTGAGTGCGGTCTGCACTGTTTTCATGCCCCGGGGGTTTCTGGCCACCAGTAAATCTTCGATGGCCTGGCTGATATGCAAATTAGACATCCACAGTCTCCAGCTGGGCGGCAGTGAACTTCTGTTCGGCCAATAGCAGGGCATTGTGGGCCTGATCTATGCTGATAGGCTCAAAGCGCATTGTGTCCCCGGGCATTAGCTGGGCCAGTCGGTCCAGATCGAGGGAGAGCACTGAGCCCAGCTTGGGGTAGCCGCCGATGGTTTGGCGGTCCCGCAGCAGAATAATGGGCTGGCCGTCGGCGGGCACCTGAATTGCGCCCAGACAGATCCCCTCGGAGAGAATGCCGCCAATAGAGGGGCTGATTTGCGCGCCGCTAAGTCGATAGCCCATGCGGTCGCTGCTGTCGGTGGCCTTGTATTCGCTACTAAAAAATAGCTGCTTCTGTATCTCCGTAAAGGCATGCTGCTGGTAACCAAGAATAACCCTGAGCAGAGCACTGCCATTCGCTGGCCGCAACTTTTCTGGCACGCGCAATAAAGGAAGCTGTTGATCAGGCGCAGGGCAGGGAAGATTGTCGCCGGTTTTGAGGGGCTGGCCCTCCCGGTGCAGGCCGCCAAGTGCTTCTCTGGGCACTGTGGCCTGGCTATCAAATATGGCCTCGGCCTGAAATCCGCCTGCTACCGCCAGATAGCCGCGACTACCCTGCGTGGCATAGCCCAGTTCAATGCGATCACCAGGCTTTACCTGATGGGTCTGCCACAGGGCAGCTGGTTGTCTATTGATGGTTAATGGAATCTCTGCACCGGTCACAGCAATGCTGCTGTGACTTTTAGCTTCCAACACCAGACCGCCAACCGTCACTTCAATGGCAGTGCTATTAGTATGATTGCCACTTTCATTATTACCACAGAGCCTGTTGGCCCAGCGAAAAGCCTGGCGGTCCATAGGCCCGCCTGTGGTCAGGCCGATACCATGCCAGCCATAGCGACCGGCATCCTGAAGCAGACTGAAAATACCTGGTTGTATAACCTTAAATCCGGCCACTAGAGAACACCTCCCAAGGCCAGATATTGCTCTCGATCAATAGCGCTAAAGCGCACCCGATCACCCACCTGAACCGGCATGCTGGGGCTGGCGCTGGGGTCAAACATTGGCTCTGGGCACAGACCAATCAGGTTCCAGCCACCGGGAGACTGGGCCGGGTAGACTGCGGTCTGACGATCGGCAATGGCCACTGCACCTCTGGGGACTTTTTGTCTGGGGGTGGCGAGTCTTGGGGCGGCTATGCGCTCATCGACTTCGCCCAGATAGGCAAAGCCCGGGGCAAACCCTATGGCGTACACACGATATTCTGTCTGCTGATGAATCTCAATCACCTGCTCTACACTGAGGCTGGCATTGTCGGCCAGTCGCTGTAGATCCGGGCCGGACTCGAGGCTGTAATAGGATGGCAGGCTAACCAGATTACCCTGCTGTTGCTCGCTGGATTGGAGCAGGTTTTGGGTCGCGCTTCTTATCTGTGCTCTGACAGAGTAATGGTCGGTTTGCAGTGGGTTGTAGATAACCAGCAATGAGGCATAGGAGGGTACCAGATCAATTAGCAGATCTCCCATGGACTGCCGCAAATGCTCGGCGGTCTGGGAGACTTGCGCGGCAATCTGGGCGTTTGGCTCGGTACCAAAATAAACGATTAATGCGTTCTCTCCGGCAATGGAGATATCAAGTTTGGTCTGACTCATTGCTGAATTAGCTGACGAATTTCTTCAATGGCCTGAACCCCGGCCGGGTTGTCGCCGTGAACACAGAGGGAGTCCGCCTGCAGTGGCAGACTGTGGCCGCTAACGGTGGTTACTGTGCCATGCTGTTGCAGCTGCATTACCTGTTCGAGCATTTTCTCTTTGCTGTGTACTGCGCCTTCTTTGGTTCTGGATAACAGTGCGCCGTTATCGTCGTAACAGCGATCGGCAAACGCTTCGAATAACAGGTCAAGGCCAAAGGCTTTGGCTTCTTCTCGGTGGGTCTCTGCCTCTGGCGTGGCCTGTAACATAAAGGCCAGGGGTTGGTGGCACTCGGCAATGGCTTCCATGACCGCGCTGCGAATATGACCATCGGCCATCATATCGTTGTACAGGGCACCATGGGGCTTAACATAGCTGACCTCTATACCCAGATTGCTGGCCATCCCGGTCAGTGCGGCAATTTGATATTGCAGCAGGGCGATTAGCTCTACCGGGGGAATATGCATGGAGCGGCGGCCAAAGCCGGTGATATCTGGATAGCTTGGATGGGCTCCTACCACTACATTATTGCGCTTGGCGGCAAGCAGGGTCTTTTTGATTACCACCGGATCGCCGGCATGAAAACCACAGGCTATATTGGCCTGGTCGATAAATGGCATTACCTGATCATCGAGGCCCATTTTCCAGGCGCCGAAGCTTTCGCCGAGGTCGCAATTTAAGCTTAATGGCATGTTGTTTCCTCAAGATCAATATTTTTCATATCCGTCACCAGCATATAACCCGGGCTATGGGTAATACAAAAAGGCGGCTTGGCATTTTCCAGGGCCACCTGGGGCGTGACACCACAGGCCCAGAACAATGGATGTTCACCCTCTTTAATACTCACTTTATCGCCATAGTCTGGCTGGTTAATATCTTTAATGCCAATCTCAGCCGGGTTGGCATAATGAATGGGCTCGCCGTGCACTGACGGGAACCTGCCGCTAATCTCTACAGCCTTTAGGGCTTCCTCCGGGGCAAAGGGGCGCATGCTGACCACCATTTCGCCGACAAAGGGGCCGGCGGGGGTGCAGTCAATATTGGTTCTGTACATGGGCACATTGGCACCTTCGCTGATATTGCGCACCTCCAGTCCGTCGGCAATTAATGCCTCTTCGAAGGAGAATGAACAGCCGAGCAAAAATACCACCAGATCATCCCGCCACTGGTCGGAGATATCATTGACCTCGCCGCTGAGTTGGCCTTGCTCAAAAATTCTATAGCTGGCGATATCTGTGCGTATATCTATATCCGCACCCAGTTTTGGCATGGCAAATTCGCCGGGCTCAGAGACTGCGATCAATGGGCAGGGCTTGGGGTTGGCCTTGCAGAAGGCTAAAAAATCACCGGCCCAATCGGCGGGCAGAATAACCAGATTGCACTGTACATAGCCGGCACAGTATCCGGAGGTATTGCCGCTGTGCTCACCGCTGCGGATCTGCTGGCGTAGTTCAGAGGGAGATAGTTCTTTACTCATGCCTATACGCTCCTTTTAGTTTTCTGTCCTGTCAGTGTTCAGGGAGTCTAACAAAGCCTGACCTCAAACTCATCATGACTAACCCAGAGGTGGTAGCAACTGCTGTCTGCTAGCGCCAATGCAGGTCCCAGGTATCCAGTACCCGCTCGGCATACCAGTATTGGCCATAGCTGCCATTGTACCGAGCCAATGCATCGGCGAGGCGGCCCTGTTCCCTGTCCAGATAATGTTTAAGGATAGTGCAGCCGTAGCGCAAATTGGTTTGTGGGTTAATCAGATTATCCTCCGGGCGGCACAGCTCTTTTTTCCAGAATGGCATCACCTGCATCATGCCCTGAGCCCCGGAGACGGAGACCGCATAGCTATCAAAAGCACTCTCTACTTCTATTAGAGCTAATACAATTTCCGGTTGCAGGTCAGCGCGACGGGCTTCGCTGTGGATAAGTTTGAGCATTGCCAGCCGCTGGGCTGGGTCTTTGATAATGCGCGCCAGGGGCCGATCTTTGGCGACCAGCCAGACTTGGGCATCATATTGATTATCAAAACCCGACACTTCATTAGTGGCGAGTTTTAATTTATGCAGTAGGGCGCTATCTGTTTCTGCGGCCTGGCTGGTACTGCTGATTGCCAGCAGAAGCGCCGCCGCCAGCGCCAGACTGTGTTGGTTACTGGCTGAGAATATCGTTGATAAAGTCATTTAGCTGATCCGTAGCTATATGTTGGTTTTCCGTTTCCCGGCGACTGCGATATTCCACTGTGCCTTCTTCCAGGCCGCGATCGCCAATCACTACGCGATGGGGGATGCCTATCAGTTCAATATCTGCCAGCATGCCACCCAGTCGCGCTTTTGGCTCATCCATAAATAACACTTCATGGCCAGCGTCGCTGAGTTTTTGGTAGAGCTTTTCGCAGGCCTCTTTGACCTTGTCGGACTTGTGCATATTGATGGGCACAATAGCTAGCTGGAAAGGGGCGATGGCGTCTGGCCAGATAATGCCATTGTCATCATGGTTCTGCTCGATGGCGGCAGCGACGATGCGGCTGACACCAATGCCATAGCAACCCATGCTCATAAACTGTTCCTTGCCGTTTTCATCCAGCACTGTGGCTTTCATGGCTTCACTGTACTTGGTGCCCAGCTGAAAGATATGGCCGACTTCAATACCGCGCTTAATTTCCAATACACCTTTACCGTCCGGGCTTGGGTCGCCGGCAACCACATTGCGTATGTCGGCTACGGTAAATTCACCGCAGTCTCGGTCCCAGTTCACATTGGTTAAATGGTAGCCATCGCGATTGGCGCCACAGACAAAGTCACTCAGCTGGGCCGCGCTGTGATCAACCACCATAGGCAGATTTAAATTAACCGGCCCCAATGATCCGGGGGCACAGTTTAGGGCGGCTTTAATCTGCTCTTCTGTGGCAAAGGTGATTTCGCTGCCGAGGCCGAGGGCGTGCTGTGCCTTGACTTCATTTAGCTCATGATCGCCACGAACCATGAGTCCGTAGAGTTGGCTTTGACCCTCTTCGTCCTCTGCACTAACAATGAGTGCCTTGAGGGTGCTAGTCGCATCCGTGCCCACAAAGTCACAGAGCTGACTGATGGTATGCACCCCTGGAGTTGCCAGTTCTGCCATATCTCCGCTCCCTGCTGCGGGAGCCTTTGCCTCGGCCAGCGCTTCGGCTTTTTCAATATTGGCGGCATATTCAGATTCGCTGGAGAATACAATGGCGTCCTCACCGGATTCAGCCAGCACATGAAATTCATGGGAATGGCTGCCACCAATACTGCCGGTATCTGCCAGCACGGCGCGAAAAACCAACCCGGTGCGGGTGAAGATAGCGCTGTAGGTCTGGTACATCAGATCGTAGGTCTGCTGCAGTGAATCTGCATTGGCATGAAAAGAGTATGCGTCTTTCATGGAGAATTCTCTGGTGCGCATTACCCCAAATCGAGGTCGTCGCTCATCGCGAAACTTGGTTTGGATCTGATAGAAATTAGCGGGTAGCTGTTTGTAGCTGTTAATTTCATTGCGAATAATATCGGTGATCACCTCTTCATGGGTGGGGCCCAGGCAGAACTCACGATCGTGACGATCTTTGATGCGCAGCAGTTCCGGACCAAACTGTCCCCAGCGCCCGGACTCTTGCCACAGGTCTGCCGGTTGAACCACGGGCATCATAAGCTCCAGGGCACCAGATTTATCCATCTCCTGGCGCACAATATTTTCGACTTTGCGAAATACTCTCAGGCCCAGGGGCAACCAGCTGTATAATCCGGCGGCGACCTTGCGGATCATGCCAGCACGCAACATAAGCTGATGGCTGATAACCTCTGCGTCGGCAGGAGATTCTTTTTTGGTGGTAATCAGATATTGGCTGGCGCGCATAGTTTTCTTACACTTTGTGGCATTAATAAACCCGCCATTTTACGGGGCGCAGCTGCCGCGGTACAGAGCAAACGGGAGTAGAGTGAAAAAATGTTTCAATTACATGAGAGATTGCTGGCTGACACTGTGCTGGTGGCTGAATTTACCCTGAGTCTGGTGTTGCTGAGCAAGGATGCCAATTACCCCTGGATTATCCTGGTGCCCAAGCGTCACAGCATTCAAGAAGTCTATCAGCTTGATATTGAAGATCGTCAGCAGTTGCTCCATGAGTCCTGCGTCGTGGCCGAGACAATGACCGCATTGTTTCGCCCGGACAAATTGAATATTGCCACTATTGGCAATATGGTACCCCAGTTGCATATGCATCATGTGGCCCGGTTTAGCAATGATGGGGCATGGCCTAGACCTGTATGGGGAGCGCAGCCAGCTGCCAGTTACAACAAAGACAAACTGGCCAGTCTGGTGTTGGAACTACAGGCTGCGCTGCCGGACTGTGGCTAAAATGATCCTGTCATAAAAAGCCCCTGTCATAAAAAACCTGATAACAGTGGTTTACTGAGCCATATCCACCAGTCCCTTAAGGGGATGCACCTTAACTGCAGTGCGCGCCGGCTTGGCCTTGAAGGTGGTCATTTGCCCGGTAAAGGGGTTGATGCCCTTGGTGGCTTTTTTGGCCGGCCGTTTTGCAGTGGTGATTTTAATTAACCCTGCCAATGCAAATTCGCCAACAGCGCGTTTTTTGACATGGCGACTAATCAAAATAGCCAGTTCATCGAGAACAGTACCTACCTGTTTGCGATTTAAGCCGGAATTTACTGCCAGTTCATTGATGATCTCTGTCTTGCTATAGCGCTGACTGATTGCTGTCAGCTTGCGTTTTGCAGCTACTGGTTTTTTGGCAGCTGCTTTTTTCTTGGGAGCAGCTTTCTTGGCCGGGGACTTTTTGATGGGAGATTTTTTTGCAGCAGCTTTCTTGCTTACCGTCTTTTTGCTTGCGACTTTTCTTTTTGCAGGAGCCTTTTTAACAGCGGTTTTTTTCTTGGCGGGAGCTTTTTTAGCGACAGCTTTTTTCTTTGCTGGAGCCTTCTTTTTTGCAGTACCTTTTTTTACAGCCATTGTCTCTTCCTTTGTGATTTCGGTTGTCCAAATTAAACCAACCCTGTGGTAACGCAGGTACCGTAAACAGGGCCTCGACTTTATTTATAGCCGCTGATCTATGTTTGTGCCATGTACTGAGGCTTTTTTTAGCGGCTTTTTACTTTTAAGCCAGATAAACAGGCCCTATTAAGCATTCGCCAGACGGGTTGGCTGATGTATAATGCTGCGCTTTTTGGTTGCCAACCGAGTTTTCGGAGGGATGTTTGCATATGCCGATTTATGAATATCGCTGTAACGCTTGCCAGCATGAGTTGGAGGCACTGCAGAAAATGAGCGATGAGCCGTTGGTGAATTGCCCGGCCTGTCAGCAGCCTGAATTAAATAAATTAATTTCTGCTGCCGGGTTCCGTCTGAGTGGCGGTGGCTGGTACGAAACGGATTTTAAAAGCGGCAACAAGAAAAACCTGAGTGGCGACAAGGACTCTGCAAGCAGCAAAGCTGCAACAGCAGACTAAAACCAAATACCGCCAATGTGATTGGCACTTGATTAAACTGGGAATAAATTACTGATGTATCGAACAACCTATTGCGGACAAGTTAGAAGCGCCCATATTGACGAAGAGATTACTATCTGTGGCTGGGTTGACCGTCGCCGCGACCATGGCGGAGTGATCTTTCTTGATCTGCGCGATCGAGAGGGCATAGTGCAGGTGGTGTTTGATCCGGATGCCGGGGATTTCTTTGCTCAGGCAGACCGGGTTCGTTCGGAATATGTTCTCAAGGTGACTGGTAAGGTTAGAGCCCGCAGTGAGGCTACGGTCAACCCCAATATGGACACGGGCGAGATTGAAGTCTACGGCACCAATCTGGAAATTCTCAATACCGCAGTGACGCCGCCATTCCAGTTGGATGACCATGTAACTGTGGGTGAAGATGTGCGATTAAAGCACCGCTATATGGATCTGCGCCGCAACGAGATGCAGAACAGCCTGAGGTTCCGCTCCAAGATTACCTCATCCATTCGCAACTACCTGGTTGATCATGGCTTTTTGGATATTGAAACACCAATTATGACCAGAGCTACCCCGGAGGGCGCTCGGGATTATCTGATTCCATCCCGCACCCATCCAGGGCAGTTTTTTGCTATGCCCCAGTCCCCACAGCTGTTTAAGCAGCTATTGATGGTGGCTGGATTTGATCGCTACTACCAGATCGCTAAATGTTTCCGCGATGAAGATCTGCGCGCTGACCGTCAGCCAGAATTCACCCAGATTGATATAGAGGCCTCTTTTATTGATGAAGAGGATATTATGTCGATCACTGAAACCATGATTCGGGGCATTTTCTCTGAACACATGAATGTTGAGTTCGATGCATTTCCGCGCATGACCTATGCCGATGCCATGGACAAATATGGTTCAGACAAACCAGATTTACGCATACCCCTTGAGTTGGTCGAGATTAAAGACCTGCTGAAAGATATTGAATTTAAAGTCTTTGCTGGCCCGGCCAATGATCCAACCTGTCGTGTTGCCGCCCTGAAGGTGGAAGGTGGCTCTGAAATCTCGCGCAAGCAGATTGATGACTACACCAAGTTTGTCGGCATTTATGGTGCCAAGGGTCTGGCCTGGATTAAGGTCAATGCCATTGAGACTGGTATAGAGGGTCTGCAGTCGCCGATTATTAAATTCCTTGGCGATGATGTAACCATGAATATTATGCAGCGTCTGGATGCCAAGAATGGCGATATTGTTTTCTTTGGTGCAGACAAAGCCAATGTGGTCTCTGAAGCGCTGGGCGCATTGCGCTGCAAAGTGGGTGAGGATCTGAATCTCTACACCTGCGATTGGGCGCCAATGTGGGTTGTTGATTTCCCCATGTTTGAGACGACTGATACAGGTGGGCTGACACCATTGCACCATCCATTTACCGCACCTTCATGTTCCGTGGAAGAGCTTAAAGCTGACCCGGCCAATGCGCTGTCCCGGGCCTATGATATGGTGCTCAATGGCTGCGAGTTGGGCGGTGGTTCCATTCGTATCCATGATCAATCTATGCAGGAAGTGGTTTTTGATGTGCTGGGCATAGGTGAAGAAGAACAGCGCGAGAAATTTGGCTTCTTGCTGGATGCCCTCAAGCACGGTGCGCCACCCCATGGTGGTCTGGCCTTTGGCCTCGACCGATTGATTATGCTGATGGTGGGTGCAGACAGCATTCGCGATGTGATTGCCTTCCCGAAAACCCAGTCGGCGGCCTGTCTGCTCACAGATGCCCCGGGTACAGTAGAAGCGACACAGCTGCGAGATTTGAATATCAAGCTGCGAGTAAAGGAAGAAAAACCCTCAAGTTAACCGGGGGTGTTAGCAAATAGTTAGCAATGGAGGTTGTTGATGGCAGGTCACAGTAAATGGGCCAATATTAAACATCGCAAAGCGGCGCAGGATGCAAAGCGCGGTAAGATTTTTACCAAGCTGATTCGCGAGCTGGTGGTAGCGGCAAAAGCCGGTGGCCCCAATCCAGATGATAATCCGCGCCTGCGAGCTGCTGTGGATAAAGCTCTGGGCGCTAATATGAAGCGCGACACGGTGGATAAGGCCATTGCTCGCGGTGCCGGAGCTGGTGATGGAGAGAACTATGACGAGATCACCTATGAGGGCTATGCCCCTGGAGGTGTCGCGATTCTTGTTGAATGTATGACCGACAATCGCAACCGTACGGCAGGGGATGTTCGCCATGCCTTTACCAAGCGCGGGGGCAATCTGGGTACCGATGGGTCTGTGGCCTATCTGTTTAACCGTATTGGCCAGATCAGTTATGAGCCCGGTGTCGATGAAGAGGCATTAATGGATGCGGCTTTGGATGCCGGGGCAGAGGATGTGGTGAGCCATGATGATGGTTCAGTGGAGGTGCAAGCCAGCTTTGAGAGCTTCCTCAATGTTAAAGATGCTCTGGTCGCAGCAGGTTTGCAACCAACCCATGCCGAAATGACAATGGCGGCTGATATTTCAGTGCCCCTTGATCTGTCGGGGGCGGAAAAGCTGTTGGCAATGATCGACGGCCTTGAAGATTTGGATGATGTGCAAAACGTGTATACCAATGCAGAGATTCCCGATGATGTGATGGAACAGCTAGGCTAGTCCATCAACGATTTTTAAAACGTTAAACCACAAACTCAAACGAGTAATCATTAATAGAGGTCATAGCGATGAAAGTTATAAAGAAAACTAAAGAATACGTTGTTTATCAGAAAGCATCTGGCCGTTATGCGGTAAAAGACGCTGACAAAAAATGGGTTAATGCTGACGAGAAAGTACGCATCCTGTTGGCTGAAGGATTGATCAAAGCAGTAGCGCCTGCTGCCCCGGTTGTTGAAGAAGCACCTGCGGTAGAAGAGGCAGCTCCTGCGGTAGAAGAGGCAGCGGCTGAAGCAGCAGCAGAAGCTCCGGCGGCAGAAGAAGCGGCCCCGGAACCTGCAGCGGAAGAAGCTCCAGCAGAAGAAGCAGCTCCTGCGGCTGAAGAAGCACCTGCAGTAGAAGAAGCGCCAGCGGCTGAAGAAGCACCTGCGGCCGAAGAAGCCCCGGCAGTAGAAGAAGCTCCAGCGGCTGAAGAAGCGCCTGCGGCAGAAGAGGCTCCAGCGGCTGAAGAAGCCCCAGCAGTAGAAGAGGCACCTGCGGTGGAAGAGGCGCCTGCGGCCGAAGAAAAGCCAAAAGCTAAAGCTAAAGCCAAAGCGGCTCCAAAAGCCAAGGCCAAAGCTAAGGCAGCGCCAAAAGCGAAAGCGGCACCCAAGGCTAAGGCTGCTCCAAAAGCCAAGGCCAAAGCTGCGCCAAAGGCAAAAGCCAAGGCTGCACCAAAAGCTAAGGCAGCTCCTAAAGCTGAGGACTAAGGTTGTAACTGGTCCGCTTTTAGAAGCACCGAAAGGCCCTCTGGATATTATTCAGGGGGCTTTTTTAATGGTTGACTGATGACAGTTGGGTTGCAACACTCTGCGCTCAATCAACGGCAAGTTTGTTCATGACTCGAATAATAGGTATTGATCCAGGTTCCAGACGCACAGGCTACGGTGTTATCGATATTGCTGGCAGCAAAATCAGCTATGTCACCAGCGGTATTGTGCGCCTGCCCGAGGCGGGTCTGCCGGAACGGTTAAAAATAATCTTTGATGGGATCAGCCAGATTATTCAGCAGTATCAGCCTGAGCATATAGCCATTGAAGAGGTCTTTATGTCGCAAAATGCCGGCTCTGCCCTTAAGCTGGGTCAAGCTCGGGGTGCGGCTATAGTGGCCGGGGTCAATGGTGGACTGCCTGTTGGAGAGTATTCTGCGCGCAGCGTCAAGCAGTCGGTGGTGGGTACTGGCGCGGCGGATAAAAGTCAGGTTCAGATGATGATTGTGCAGCTGTTAAAGCTCTCTGAGTCACCGGCGGAAGATGCTGCAGACGCGCTGGCAGTGGCGATTTGTCATGCTCACAGTATGCGCACCAATGCAGCTATGGCAGGCGCTGGTGCGAAGGGCTATGCCCGCGGCAGGCATAAATAGAATTGATAAATCAGTATAAAAGGACAGAGCAAAGATAATGATAGGGCGACTTCAAGGCACAGTAATTGATAAGCAGGCACCGGACTTGCTGCTGGATGTACAGGGTGTTGGCTATGAGGTGCTGGTGTCACTGAGTACTTTTTTTGCTGTACCTGGTGTCGGTGAATCGGTGGTTTTGCACACCCATTTTGTGGTGCGGGAGGATGTGCAGCAGCTCTATGGTTTTGCTGAGTTGTCTGAGCGAGCCCTGTTTCGCCATTTGATTAAGGTCAATGGTGTGGGCCCGAAAATGGCCCTGGCTATTCTCTCCGGCATGTCGGCATCCGAGTTTGCGCTCTGTGTGCACAACAATGATGTGGCGACATTGGTGAAGTTACCTGGCGTGGGCAAAAAGACGGCGGAGCGCCTGGTGATTGAGATGCGCGATCGGGTTGGTGATATCGATGCCAGCACTTCCGGTGGCGGTACTCAGGTTGTGCAGCAACCGGATATTGCCGAGGAGGCTGAGAGCGCGCTTATTGCTCTGGGATACAAGCCTCAGGATGCGGCTAAAATGGTTAGTAGAGCGGCCAGTGATGATATTGGCAGCGCGGAACAGCTGATCAGGGCTGCCCTTAAGAGCATGGTGTCGAAATAGCCCCGCAGTCAGCTAGTGTAAATGTAAGGCCATCAAGGTATGCTTACAGGCAAATTTGAGATGGCGTCCAATGATAGAACCTGATCGACTAATTTCCGCAGATACTTCCGTTAGCGAGGAGCGCTTTGACCGCGCTCTTCGCCCCACAGCACTGGCTGAATATGTTGGCCAGCCTGCCGTAAAAGAGCAGTTACAGATATTTATTGAGGCTGCCCGCAAGCGCGGCGAGCCACTGGATCACACCCTGGTCTTTGGCCCTCCCGGCCTGGGTAAAACCACATTGGCCCATATTATTGCCAATGAGATGCAGGTGGATCTCAAAACCACCTCTGGCCCAGTGCTGGAAAAGGCCGGTGATCTGGCCGCGCTGCTGACTAATCTTGAAGCGGGGGATGTGCTGTTTATCGATGAAATCCATCGGTTGAGCCCGGTGGTCGAGGAGATTCTCTATCCCGCACTGGAAGACTATCAGCTGGATATTGTTATTGGTGAAGGGCCAGCCGCCCGTTCTATCAAGCTGGATCTGCCGCCATTTACATTGGTGGGCGCCACCACCAGAGCCGGTTTGCTGACCTCACCGCTGCGGGATCGCTTTGGTATTGTCCAGCGTCTGGAATTCTATTCCATCGACGACCTGACCAGCATTGTTAAACGCGCTGGCACCATTCTCGGTGTTTCAATTGATGAAAATGGTGCCCGGGAAATTGCCTGTCGCTCAAGGGGCACACCGCGAATTGCCAATCGTCTGCTGCGCCGGGTGCGAGATTACGCCGAGGTCAAAGGGGATGGCACCGTTAGCCAACAGATCGCCGATGCAGCCCTCAATATGCTCAATGTCGATGAGAGTGGCTTTGATCATCTGGACAGGCGATTACTGCTAACGCTGCTGGAGAAGTTTGATGGCGGCCCTGTGGGGGTGGACAGTCTTGCTGCTGCCCTGAGCGAAGAGCGCGGTACTATTGAAGATGTGCTTGAGCCCTATCTTATTCAGCAGGGTTATCTGATGCGTACCTCCAGAGGCCGTATGGCAACCCGCATGGCCTACGAGCATTTTGGCTTAAAAAGCCCGGCGCGTATTCAGCAGCAGATGGATGTTCTGGATGACTGAGGCCAGCACTGAGTTTCGCCTGCCAATCAGGGTATATGTTGAGGACACGGACACTGGTGGAATTGTGTTCTATGCTAATTACCTGAAATATATGGAAAGGGCGCGGACTGAATTTATGCGCTGCCTGGGCTTTGATAAACCTGCGCTGTTTGATGGGCTGCAGTTTGTGGTCCATGAGGTGTGGCTGAAATACCACAACCCGGCGCTGCTGGATGATCAGATTGTGGTAACTGCAGTGCCTGTGAATGCCTCACGGGTGACCTTTGAGATGACCCAGCAGGTTTTTCGTGGCGATGAGTTGCTGGTGGAGGGGCGGGTGAAATTGGCCTGCATCAATGCCGAGACCAAGCGGCCACAGGGCATGCCAAAACTAATGAGTACAACTTTAAAGAGCCAAATCGGCTGAATCTGGAGTGTATACGGTGAATGAAGAAAACCTGTCGATATTATCCCTTATCCTGAACGCCAGTGTGCTGGTGCAGATGGTGATGGCTATTTTGCTTATAGCCTCGGTTGTGTCCTGGATTATGATTGTTCAGCGCAGCCTATTTTTGGGCGCTGCACAGCGTGGATTTCGTGAGTTCGAGGATACCTTTTGGTCCGGGATAGATCTGAATAATTTGTATCATGATCTGACCGATCGGGCCAAGGAAGACGGCGGTGGTGATGGTATCGAAAATGTCTTTCGCGCCGGGTTCCGCGAGTTTAATCGCCTGGCTCAGAGCGATAAAGCAGATCCGGATGCAGTGATGGAAGGTACAGATCGCGCCATGCGTGTGGCCCTGAGTCGCGAAGATGAGAAGCTCAGTACCAATCTGCCCTTTCTTGCCAGCGTGGCGTCGGTCAGCCCCTATATAGGTCTGTTTGGCACAGTGTGGGGCATTATGAATTCATTTCGCGGGCTGGCGATGGTACAGCAGGCGACCCTGGCCACAGTGGCCCCAGGTATCTCTGAAGCCTTGATCGCGACGGCTATGGGGCTGTTTGCCGCTATTCCCGCGGTGATTGCCTACAATCGCTACGCGGCACAGGTCGAGGTGATTAACGGCAATTATGAAACCTTTGCTGAAGAGTTCTCGAGCATCCTGCACCGTCAGGTCCATTCCCGCTAATTGATTCTGAGGCATAGGTTGTGAAGCACAAAAAGCCAAAACGGAAACTGGTCGCTGAAATCAATGTGGTGCCCTACATTGATGTGACTCTGGTGCTGCTGGTGGTGTTTATGATTACTGCACCATTACTTATGCAGGGGGTAAAGGTCGAGTTGCCCGATGCCAATTCTGCGCCAATGGACACCAAGGATCAGGAGCCTTTTATTGTTTCGATTAAAGCTGATGGCAGCTACTGGATCGATGTAAAAGGTAATAACAGCGTCCAGCCTCTGGCAGCGATCAAAGACCGTGTCGGCAAGATACTGCGGCAGAAGCCAAATACACCTGTGCTGGTCTGGGGTGACAGTGCGGTTGACTATGGTTCGGTGGTTAATCTGATGAGTGAGTTGCAGTTGGCCGGAGCCCCCTCAGTGGGTTTGGTCACGGAGCCACCCAGCAAATAAGATGAAAGACGTTACCAGTTATTCAGCCGGCATTCTTTTCAGCATGGTGATCCATGTAGCTGTGATTGCGGCTCTTTTGATCAACTGGCAACCGGATAGCAAAAAGGTCATGGTGCAGCCTCAGTATATCGAAGCCAAGCTGGTTGAGCTGGCACCGAAGAAAAAACCTGTGGCCAAAAAACCGCCCAAACCAAAAGTAGATGCAGCGAAGAAAAAGCGCGAGCAAGACAAGCGCCGTGCAGCAGAGCGAAAGGAAGCCGAAGCCAAACGTCTGGCAACCCTCAAAGAAAAGCAGAGAAAAGAACGCGAGGAAAAGGAACGGCGCCAGCGGGAAGCAGCAGAGCAGCGCAAACGCATTGAGGCCGAACTTGAGCAGGCTCTGGCGGAAGAGCAGGCGCAGATCAATGCCCGGGAAGATGAGCAGGTGGCCAATAGCTATATGCAGATGATTCGTCAGCGCTTGACTGAAAATTGGAATCGCCCCCCCAGTGCGCGGCGAGATATGGAGACATTGGTTGAGATAAGGCTGGTGCCAACCGGGCGTATTGTCGGGGTCAATATTCTGCAATCCAGTGGTGATGGGGCATTCGACCGTTCGGTGGAGCAGGCTGCATTTAAAGCTGAGCAGTTTGAAGAGCTGCAGCAGTTGGAGGCACGGCTGTTTGAAAAACATTTTCGCACTGTTAAAGTGGCCTTCAGTCCAGAGGACCTGAGGCTGTGATACCTATGGAGATAGAGCATTGTTAAAGCTTGGTAAAAGATTGTCATTATTACTGCTGTTGGTTGTCTCGAGCACTGCCTGGTCTGAGCTGGTTATTCGAGTCACCCAGGGCAACGATAAGCCCACGATTGTCGCGGTGTCTCCCATCGCGCTCAACGGGATTGCGGTCAAGCAGGATATTGCAGCCATTGTTGAGGCAGACCTGGAGCGCAGCGGACTTTTTCGCGCAACACCGCGCCGGGATATGCTGGCATTTCCGTCCAGATCCAGTGAAGTCTACTATCGCGACTGGCGTATGCTGGGCACTGAATATCTGGTGGTAGGGTCCATGCGCGCCATAGATGGCGGTCGCTACGAGCTTGAGTTCAGCCTGTTAAACGTGACGGCTCAGAAGCGCGAGTTCAAGCATTCTGTGCGCGGCAGAGCCAATGAGATGCGCGATCTGGCCCATCTGGTCAGTGACAAGGTATATCAGGCCATTACCGGCATTAAAGGTGCCTTTTCAACCAGAATTGCCTATGTCACGGCGACGCGAACTAATGGCAAATTCACCTATCGCCTCAATGTGGCGGATGCGGATGGTGCCAGAGAGAAGCTGATGCTGGAGTCTCCGGAGCCAATTATGTCGCCGTCCTGGGCACCCAATGGTAAAGATCTGGCCTATGTTTCGTTTGAGACGGGCCGCCCGGCAGTGTTCCGCCAGAATCTGGTCACTGGAGCTCGCCAGCAGCTGACCAATTTTAAAGGGCTGAACGGCGCACCTTCATGGTCACCTGATGGCAGTAAAATGGCTCTGGTCCTCTCCAAAGACGGCAACCCGGAGATCTATCAGCTGGATCTTCGAAGCAACCAATTCAGTCGCCTGACAAGGCACTTTGCAATTGATACAGAACCCACCTGGATGCCCGATGGCAAGCATATTCTGTTTACCTCTGACCGCGGCGGCACACCTCAGATATACAAATTAAATGTTGCCAGCAAAGCCACAGAGCGTCTAACATTCAGGGGTAATTACAACGCTAGGGCGAGCCTGGCACCAGATGGGCGCACACTGGCGCTGGTGCACAGAGAGTCAGGGGTTTTTCACATTGCCTCATTTGACCTGAAAACCCGGCGTTTGATTGAGCTCACAGAGACGAGATTAGATGAATCTCCCACTGTCGCACCCAACGGAGCTATGCTAATGTACGCCACTAAGCAGGGAGACCGCGGTGTTTTGGCTGCTGTATCTCTGGATGCTGGCGTAAGATATGTGCTTCCGGCCAGGGTCGGTGATGTGCGGGAACCTGCATGGTCACCGTTTTTGCGGTAGTGAATTACCTAGTAATACTTTTTAACGAATAACTCACAGGAGTTAATAATGAAGACATCATTTAGCAAAACTGGCTTGGCCACAATTTTATTCTCATTGGTGTTAGCGGGCTGTAGCTCAGCGCCAGTTGAAGAGACGTCCACCGATATTGAAGATACTTCCGTACAGACAGGGCAGGTTGACACTTCCGCTATTGATGATAGTGCAATGGAATCTTCTGCTGACACAGTATTTTATTTCGATTTTGACAAGGCATTGCTGAAGCCAGAATCGCGAGCTGCACTGCTGGAGCATGCCGCTTCCCTAAGCAGCAACCCACGCAGTGTGCGCCTTGAAGGTCACGCCGATGAGCGAGGTACCCGTGAGTACAACATGGCTCTGGGTGAGCGTCGCGCTAATGCGGTTAAAGAATTCCTGGTATTGCAAGGCGTGTCTGCTGGCATGATTGAAGTGATCAGCTATGGTGAAGAGCGCGCAGCTTCCTACGGTAGCAATGACAGTGCCTGGGCGTTGAACCGTCGGGTTGAGCTGAAGTAAACCTCTGGGCCAGCGATGGCCCTTGATTTGTTTGCGCTATAAAGATGTTCGTACACGGCTGGAGTTAGCTTACTCTGGCCGTTTGTGCGTTTGGTATAAAATTGGAAATCAGTGACTTGTTATGAAATCTGCTATCGCATTATTAATCCTGCTATCTTGTTTTTCGCCCTCGATCCTGGCCCAGAATCTGACCCCGGTGGTCGACTTAAGTAGCCCTGCGCCCAGCACTTCTGCGGAACCCTCTGCAGTAGTGACCTCTACCGCAACTGTATCCGCCAGCAGTGATCGCTATTATCAAATGCAGATTCTGCAAGAAGAGGTGCAGATGCTGCGGGGCATGATTGAAGAGCTCAATTATGAACTCCAACAGATTAAACAGCGGCAGATGGATGATTATCTGGATATAGATCGCCGACTCAGTGCCATTGCTGCGGGCAGTGCCTCTTCCAGCACTGCTCAGCCTCAGCAAGCGCCATATAACTCAGTGGGTGCTGCCCAGACTAATTCTGCTAGGGCTGCTGATAGCAGTCAGGCTACCAATGATGCAGTGGATATTGCAGTCATGAAAGCCAGCTATGACAATGCCTCTAACTTGCTGCTCAAGCAGCGGGATATGGACAGCGCTGTGCTGGCTTTTAAACAGCATATTGACGACTATCCCTCCAGCCCCTATGCGGCCAATGCCTATTACTGGCTGGGGGAAATCTACTTGCTGCAGGGGCAGGACGAACTCTCGAGGCAGGCATTTACCTCAGTTGTGGAGCAGCATCCAGACCATAGCAAGTCAATGGATTCGAGGTTCAAGCTGGGCAAAATTTACTATCAGCTGGGTGAGGTGGATCGCGCCCGGGAACTGCTTGAAGCAGCGGCGCAGAGTTCTGGCAATGTTGCCAGCAAGGCACGCGATTATCTAAACAATAATTTTGACTAGAGTTTAATGCTGGTCAAACTCGGCTAATCAATAGTGTCAAACTCGCTATTAAAAAAATTATCTGAACCGAAAAGTTATCTGAACTAAAACTATGTCCGAACAGTCTCTGCGTATCACTGAAATATTTCATTCCCTGCAGGGTGAGACCAGCACCACTGGTTTACCCACGGTATTTGTGCGCCTGACCGGCTGCCCGCTGCGTTGTGGCTACTGTGATACCGCCTACGCCTTCGAAGGTGGTTCTAAAATGGCACTCAGTGAAATAATGCAGACTGTGGCCGATTATGGTGCCCGCTACGTCACTGTGACAGGGGGAGAGCCTCTGGCCCAGCCCCAGTGCATCGAACTGCTCGAGCAGCTCTGTGACGCCGGCTACAGGGTGTCGCTGGAGACCAGTGGCGCTATGCCCGTTGCCGATGTCGACCCGCGAGTGTTTAAGATTGTTGATTTAAAAACCCCAGGGTCCGGAGAGATGGCGCGCAATCTCTATGACAATATTCCGCTGTTGCTGCCCCATGATGAGGTCAAGTTTGTGATCTGTGATCGCAAGGACTACGACTGGTGCTGTATGAAAATGGATGAGCTACAGCTGGCCGACAAGGTTGCAGAAATACTTTTCTCCCCCAGTCAGGGTGAGCTGGCGCCCAAACAGTTAGCGGAGTGGATGTTGCAGGATAAGCTCAATGTTAGAATGCAGCTGCAAACCCATAAATATATCTGGGGCGATCAGCCCGGGCACTAACAAAGCCATTAGGTTAAAAAACATGTCAAAAAAAGCCGTTATTCTAGTCTCAGGTGGGCTGGACTCAACTACCGTACTCTCAATGGCTCTAGACCAGGGTTATAAATGTTATACATTGAGTTTTGACTATGGCCAGCGCCACAGGTCAGAGCTGGAAGCGGCCCAGCGCGTGTCCTCTAATATGGAGGTTGCAGAGCACAAGGTGGTTAAGCTGGACCTGGGTACCATTGGTGGCTCTGCGCTCACAGATACTGCGATTGATGTGCCCGAGCACGAGACCACCGGGATCCCTGTAACCTATGTTCCGGCCCGCAATACGGTATTCCTGTCCATTGCATTGGGATGGGCTGAAGTACTTGGTGCCAATGATATATTCCTCGGGGTTAATGCCGTGGACTATTCCGGTTACCCTGACTGCAGGCCGGCCTATATTGATGCATTTGCCGCCATGGCTAATCTGGCCACCAAGGCTGCCGTGGAGGGTCAGAAATTAGAGGTCCATGCGCCTCTGATCAGTATGACCAAGGCCGAAATAGTGCAGGCTGGTTTGGCTTTGGGGGTGGATTATAGTCAGACTGTTTCCTGTTATCAGGCAAGTCTGCAAGGCCTTGCCTGCGGTAAATGTGACAGTTGTCGACTGCGACAACAGGGCTTTGTCGAGGCAGGGGTAAAAGACCCCACCAGATATCAAAATAACGCTTGAATTTTGTCTTCTGGTCAGTATGATACGCACCTTCCTCTGAGGGCCGTTAGCTCAGTTGGTAGAGCAGTTGGCTTTTAACCAATTGGTCCCGCGTTCGAGTCGCGGACGGCCCACCATTTTCTCTAGTGTTATCTTCAGATAAGTCGCCCCAATCTTGATCCAACGGGATTTTAATCGACAGGGCCTACAAGCCAGGGCGCATATAATTCAGAACGCTTAGAGCTTATGCATAATCCAGACCTTTAACAAAGCTCCCCAACATTTTCTCAAGATTATCCTGCAATGCCGACGAAGCCACATAAAAATCACTGGTGGCTGAACTCTCTATCCGCCGGTTCATTTGCATAATGGTCAGTAGCCCATGGACATAGGCATGCATTGAGATACTGTTAAGTCGCACTGAATCTTCGTTGCCCTGATGCAGATATTGCAATCGTCGTAAAAGCATCCCAAAGGCCTTGTCTGCGGCCGCTAAAAGACCGGGGAAATCAGTTTTCTTGATTGGATAGTTAAACATCAAATCTATGATGTGTTCGTTGTTTAATCCAAATTCAATGTAGGTCACCCCGCACCGCACCAGGTCCTCGGCTGGGTCATCAGTGGTTTTGTTGTTGCTCATCGCTGAGGAAAAGTTGTCAAAGCCCATTGTGGCTACCTCTGCCAGCAGATGTTCTTTCGAATCGAAATGTCGGTAGGGAGCAGTTTGAGAGACTTGGGCTATTGCCGCTATCTTTCTGAGGCTAATACTCTCAACCCCATTATCTGATATCCAGTCATAGGCACAAATAATTAGCTGCTGCCTTAAATTGCCGTGATGATATTGCATTGTGATACCAGTTTATTTCTAAGTTGACAGTGTAAACTTTAGACTATAATGTACTCGCTGTAAACATTCTTAAGGTGAACACCCAGATACTATGGATAAAATAATAATATCGCTCTTATTCCTGACCATGCCTGTTTTAGCGGAGAAATATGTCGACCTCCATGAGGTGACTATTGTTGACGCCTATGGTGTCGACAAAATGCTACCCGCTAAAGTGGTTCCAAAAAGACAGTCTACCCTTGGATTCGAGGTGCCGGGCAAAGTCAAAATAATCAACGTCGATATTGGCGATAAGGTTACCCAGGGTGAGTTATTGGCGGAACTAGAGGATTCCGAAGCACTAGCGCTTTTAAACGAAGCCAAGGCTAATTTATCCATGGCCGAAAATACATTTGAGCGCTCGAAAGCCTTGGACCAGGTTAATTATGTTTCAGAGCAGAGGCTAGAGAATGAAGAATTTGGGTTTTTAATTGCCAGGGCCAAGCATGATAGAGCCCTGACCAAATTCCGCCAAACCAAGATCCTCGCGCCCTATGACGGTATTATTCAAAGTCGCCTGTTAGACGAGGGGTCTATTGTTAATCCCAGCGTGCCAGTCTTCGAGATTCTAGACTCCAAAACGGTTGAAGCCAGAGTGTCCCTGCCAAAATCGATTATTAAAAAAGTTGTTGTCGGCCAGAAATATGCTTTTATTATTGGCGACCAAAGCTTTGATGCGACATTGACTAGAATGGCGCCAATGTCATCTAAGGGGTCTGATAATCGTCTGGGGATATTTTCATTTGATGCCTTTTTTAATCCAGGTGAAACCGCTAGGCTGGTGGTAAATGTTAAGCAGGCCAAGCGCGGAACCTGGGTACCGCTAAATGCTTTATCTCAGGCAGAGCAGGGTCTTTGGGCGGTGTTCACTGTTGCCAGTGATAACAGCGCGCAAAAAGATTATGTCGAGCTTATCCATATCGAAAAGTCCATGGCCTATGTATCTGGCACTTTAAAAACTGGGGATAGAGTGATTGTCGGCGGAGCATCAAAAGTCGCCGAAGGCCAAGCTGTGCGAGATAGCCAATGAAGAAAATTGTCGATCTCTATCTGGACCGCCCGAGGCTTTTTCTTCTTGCGATGCTCTTTATTATTGCCGGTGGACTACTGTCCTATGATTCACTGCCCCGACAGGAAAATCCTCAACTAGCAGAGCGCTGGGGCGATATTACAGCGGTTTTACCGGGCGCTACACCCCAGAGAGTTGAGGCCCAGATAGCGGATGTGCTGGAGACGCAGCTTAGAGAAATTGACGAAATTAAAACCATAGAGTCTAACTCTTCAACTGGCATTGCCAGAGTGGGAATAGAGTTCAAAGAAGCCATAGGTAAAGGTGAAACAGATGAAGTTTGGGCCAAGATTCAGGACAAGTTAAATGAGAGCACTGGGTTAATTCCCCCTGGCACTACTGTCCTACTCAGCCATAGCGGGCCGCCAACAACATTGCTGTTTGCTCTGCAGTGGCAGGGCGGTGGCGATCCCCAACCGGTTATTCTGTCTCGGCTAGCCAATCAGTTTAAAAGAAAATTAGCCAATATTGTCAATTCAGAACAGGCATTGATTTTTGGCGATACTAAAGAAGAAATTTTTGTCGGAGCCGACCTGGACTTATTGACTGATGCTGGCATGAATATCCAGTCAATCGCCACTGCCATAGATCGCTATGACAGCAAGAGTGCTATAGGCAATATTGTTGGGCAGAGCTCTGAATTTAGAATAAAAGCCCAAGACAACATTACATTGGTTAACGACCTAAGAAAGCTACCGTTAAAAACACTGGATGGGTATCAAATTATCAGACTGGAGGACGTGGCAACGGTAGAAAAATTACCGGTTGACCCTCCTATTGAGATTGTTAGCTACAATGGAAAACCTTCAGTATTTGTTGATGTGCGAGGCAAGTTTTCCCAAAGAACAGACCTGTATTCCCAAGCAGTGCTGCGGGTTGCTGATACGTTTAAAGCGGGTCTGCCTGATGAAATCGGTCTAGAGCTCATCTATAACGAATCTGATTATGTCGAAGAAAAGTTTTCTTTTCTGATGCAAAGTATTCTGCTCGCCACTTTTATTGTTCTATTTTTAAGTTACCTGCTACTGGGCCCTCGCTCTGCTGTTATTGTCAGTGCCGTGGTGCCATTAACTATTTTGTTGGTGCTTATTGGCTGCACTGTTTTAGATGTGCCACTGCATCAGACATCGGTGACAGGTATTATTTTGTCGCTGGGTTTATTAATCGATAATTCGATCATTGTTGTTGAAGATTACAGGTATCGTAAATCGTTAAATTTGGTCAATAGGCAGGCCATTTACGCTTCGATAAGGCATCTCTCACTGCCCTTGTTAGCGGCTACGGTGACAACGGGCTTAGCCTTTATGCCGATGGCGGCGGGTAAAGGTGCAAGTCCTGAATTTGTCGGTGATATGGCCATTACTATTATTCTGGCGGTAACTTCATCGCTATTTCTGGCACTGACTGTGGTTCCTGTGTTGTTAAAAACCATGGAAGACTCAAATTTCATGAATTTGAATAAGTCCGAGAATATTGGATTTAGCCATGCTGGAATGCGTACCAAATACAGAGCCTTCTTGGCCTGGGCACTCTTTAAACCAAGTCGAGCGCTGGCCCTGTCTTTAACTCTGCCAATACTGGGTTTTGTGTCAGTTGGATTTTTAGATACGGATTTTTTCCCAAATCAGGGCAAGAATTTTTTTCGGGTAGACGTGGAGCTTGATGCCAACGCATCTATTTATGCCACTAATAAGAGGGTTAGCAGCATTCGAGATCAGGTGATGCTGGAAGACTATATCGAAACGGATATGTGGTGGGTTGGACGGCGTCTGCCCAGACTTTTATATAATGTGATTGGCGGATCTTCGGGTGAGGGGTCGGACAACCTTGCCACCGGAGTATTCTTCACCTCCTCTTACAGAGAAATGGACGCGAGTCTGGCTGATTTGGCCAAGCGCCTGGAAAAGGATCATGCTGATGTGAGGGTGCGAGTCAGCAAGTTTACCTCTGGGCCTCCCGTAGAATTCCCAGTGGTTATCGCCATTTTTGGTGAGGACAACCAGGTCTTAAAATCCCTGGGAGAAGAGTTGAAAGCCATTCTGGCCAAGTCCTCAGAGGTGAGTGATGTATTTGCAGACCAGTCAGCGAGTATCACTGGATTGCAAGTTTCCTTTGATGAAGCGAATTTGGCCTTTTCATCTAAATCATCAAAGGAGATTATTGATGAGATTTCATCATCGACAAGAGGGCTTTATGTTGGCTCTATGCTCGATGGCAATAAAGAGATTCCTATACGCATCAAAAATAAAAATAGTGAATCATCAGAAATCAATCAGACGGCATTTATAGCCATCAACAGTGCCGATGGATTTGATTATGTGGACAGTTTTTCTGATGTTTCATACACCAGCGACATCAACCAAATCAATCGATATCAGGGGTCTAGAAATAACGCTGTGAAGGCCTCGGTGTATCCCGGAACACTGGGGTCCAATGTACTGACCGACGTGGCAGATGAGCTAAAGGCGTTCGAAGACTCGCTACCCACAGGTTACAGCCTTAGACAATTCGGTGAGTCTGATGAAAGGGCGGAATCCTTTGGGCAAATATTTAGTAGCTTTTTCTTTTTTATGGGTTTAATCGTGGTCGCGCTGGTGATGATATTAAATAGTTTTCGCCAGGCGGGTATTATTTTACTTGTGGGTACGCTGTGTATTGGCCTTGGGTTTTTAGGTATGTTTGTCGGCTCGCAAAACTTTGGTTTTATTGGCTTGGTGGGTATTGTTGGCCTGGCAGGATTGGCGATTAATGATTCTATCGTTGTGCTCTCTCATCTCAATGAAGATGCCGGAGCGGGCCAGATTTCGAAAGATAAGTTAGTTGAGACAACCATTAGGTCAACTCGCCATATTCTGACAACATCTGTGACAACCATGGGCGGATTGTTGCCGCTGCTGTTTGACAAGTTTTTTGAGAGCTTAGCCTGGGCTATGTGTTTTGGAGTGATGGGGTCTGCGCTGCTTGCCCTGTTGTTAATTCCCTCTATGTTCTGCTATCTGGGTAAAGTGAGTAATGAAGCGGCTGCCTATTCTAAGGCTGAATCTAATCAGTCACCGAGGTCGCTACCCATTACATAAATTGCGCTTTTAAATAGCGCCCAACAAAATAATTTTTTCTTTTAGGTAGGGTAAATCGGTTCTACAGAGTCATATATACCAGGTAACGCAGATTTATTCTGTAAACGAATGTTTGCGTGCCGGGTTGGAAATGAATTCTGATCAGGGGACTGGCTGCGGGAGTGCGGTCAGAAAGGGATTTATCAGTGACAGGGCGTCGTAAACAGTAACACCTATATCGAGAAATAATTTTGCAAATGACCGCCGAAAGGAATGCGCCTGAGGTCACACAGCTTTATCGGGACATAGCTAATGAATTGCGTAGTCTCTTGTTGCGCAAAACTGGAAATACTGATCAGGCCGATGATATTGCTCAACAGACCTTCCTAAAACTCTGTCGACTCAAGTACTACCGTGATATTCAGGATCTGCGGGGCTATCTGTCGAATATAGCTCTCAGGCTGGCAATTAATCTGTTGCGCAAGCGCCGCTCTCTGCAGTCTGCAGAGGTACCGAATACGAAGGTCGGAGTAATTGACCATGCTTATTTGGTACTGATGGACGAGCTGAAAACCGAAGCCATTAAAGAATCCATTGAAGGCCTGCCTGATAAAACCCGTTACGTATTTTTGCTGCATCGCTACCGGGGCTTGGGTTACGGTGCTATTGCCAAGCATCTGGCTGTTTCAGTCGCTTTGATTGAACATCATATGGATATGGCACTGGCAACCATTAACAGCTCTGTCGCTGAATTTCGTGCTGTTGATCATGGGCGAGGATAAAGCTATTAGCATAGCTGGCTGGATTCGCAGTTGGTTACTTCGCCGGAGGGCCGGGCCTGATTGCCCGGACTCTGCCGTTGAGACTCCAGTGGAAAAATATCCTGAGGGTGTTGATCTCAATCAGGAATGGGATGAAATGGATGAGTTGACACCCTGGGCCCTGGACGAAATTGATCGCCTGCAAGAGCGGTTAAAGGTTTCCGAAAAGGGCAATAATAAGATCTGACATGTCGCGACTGTGACGGCTGTAATAAAACGGGAGAGTTTTAGCTCTCCCGTCTGCTCAATGCTTTGCCTCAGTAAGCTGGTTGCACTTAGCTTTCATACTCAGAGTTAACCACAACCACATCAACGTCGACCGCAGAAATTACACGCTCTGCGGTGTTGCCGCGTCTGGTTTTGGCCTGACCGGTTTGCCCCAGAGTACCAATCACTACAACATCAGCGCTTAGATCTTTGGCTGCTTTGGCAATGGCCTCATCCGTGTAGCCCTGCACGACATGAATATGCTTCGAATCCAGACCGGTTTCTTTAGCCAGACGACCACGGTCAGGGTAGTGCATGGAATCTATATAAGCATTGGCGACATGAAACTCTGCATCATAGCTCTCGGCCAGAGCACGGCCGCGGGCGAGGATATTGGCATTAAGCTGCTGCTGGTGATCTCGCGAGGCCTGAAAGTTAACCGCAGCAAGCACAACTTTGCGCTGCTCTGCGGCACCGTCACGGACGATCAATACCGGGCAGGTAGCACCTTTAAGCAGCTTCCACTTGGACTCGGCAAAGCTGAAGCGACTCGGCGTTTTGGGCTTGCCCGCACGGATCAAAATGCGTGTGGCGCCGAATTTTTCGGCGGAGCGCATAATTGCTTTCTGCCAGTTATTGCACCAGGACACCTCAATCTTATATTCCAGACCAGCTGCTCTGAGCGGGGCGTGAATCTGCTCTTCAAACCAGTCGGTGTTACGACTGATCTTGTCATTGCTGACATCGCTGTCAACTGTGTCAGGGTCTATGGCAACAAATGCACAGATTGTGGGACTGGGACTGAGCAGTTTGGCGGTAATAATTGCTCGATCCAGGGCCACATGCTCGTCTAGGGTCGGGTTGACGACGACAAAAATTGTTTCCTGCTTGGACATGATCTTCTCCTTTAATGGCCTTAGTGATTACTATTAATAGCGCCATTTTCGCCGATCTTTATGGCAGGAATAAGGCGCCGCATAGCGATTTCGTTATGCGGCGCAATTAAAACATGCTTAAATGATATGCCCAAGTGTTTTAGGGGGTTGTAGAGGGTTTTTGCCATGGTATTTAGCTATGACTGCTATACCAAAAGGGTTATTTCAGTGGGTTAATAATGCACAGACTGCATTTTGCTGACAAATTTATGCCATTGCCTAGATACCTCCTTGCTCGGGCTGGACTGCATCTCCAGATCCATTTTTTTGGCTGAATGAATCAATAAAATATCCTTTGAGCGAAAGCTGTAAAGAAGTCTGATATCTTTATTGGCGGAGGCGGGTCTGATTTGGTTTTCAATATTGTCGAGAAGCAGCGGCTCCTTATCTGGGGACTGGTAGTAGGCCAAAATCATCTGGTAACTGTCATCTTCAATTGACTGGCTGTAGGTTAGCCGTAGTTTGCTGGCCTCAACGCCCATCTCCCGAAGGGTAATATATTTTGCAATTGCGAAATCCTCTGAGTCACCAGAGCCAAGAATTAAAAACTCGAGAGGCGTTGCTCGATAATTTGAGTTGTCTTGGTAGTCTTGGCTGGGAGCTAACTGGTTGCGATTGATAAATTCATTGGCCAGTCGCAGCTTTTCAATATCAGCTGCAGAGGTGGAGTTAGCAATCATCTCTTGCCAGCTGCGCAGTCTGCCCATGGACTGTTCACCATATTGGTTTTGCACTTCGATCAACATGGATTGGCTCAGGTAGGAGGATTGTTCTGCCAGGGCCGTGTGTGGAAGTATTGAGCAAAGCATCAGAACAGTCTGACACAGGTGATTGAAAAATAGTTTGCGCGCAGATTCAGGCATTATCTTCCCCTTGAGTTGATTGTTGATATGGACTTCAACTTATTGATTTAAATGCAAAATAATCAAATGTCAGCTCAGGGTATAGGGGTTTACAGGCAGTCTGTCGGCTGGGTCACAGTTCAGTTGCAGTAATCACGAATAAGTTGTTGTCGCAGGGCAGGAATGGGATCCGTATAATGGCTGGCTTGATAATTTATGGATTGCTCAATGACCGTTCGCACTCGCATCGCTCCTTCGCCCACCGGCGACCCCCATGTTGGCACTGCCTATGTGGCGCTGTTTAATATGGCCTTTGCCCATAGTCAGGGCGGCCAGTTTTTGCTGCGTATTGAAGATACAGATCAAGCCCGCTCTACTCCGGAATCGGAGAAAGCCATATTAGATGCGCTGCACTGGCTGGGACTGGACTGGGATGAAGGCCCGGATAATGGTGGCAGCAAAGGCCCTTATCGCCAGAGTGAGCGCTCAGAGATTTATCGCGAGCATGCTGACAAGCTTTTGGAAAGTGGCCATGCCTTCCGTTGCTTCTGTACTGCAGAGCGTCTCGATAATTTGCGCGCCACCCAGATGGAGAATAAACAGCAGCTGGGTTATGACGGCCACTGTATGCACCTTAGCGAAGAAGAGGTTGCTGCGCGGGTTGCAAATGGTGAGTCCCATGTGGTGCGTATGCAGGTGCCCAGAGAAGGGCAGTGCACCTTTAACGATATGTTGCGCGGCGAGATCAGCATTGACTGGGCCCAGATCGATCTGCAGATACTGCTTAAAGCTGATGGCATGCCCACCTATCATCTGGCCAATGTGGTGGATGACCATCTCATGGAAATCAGCCATGTGATTCGCGGTGAGGAGTGGATTAACTCAGCGCCCAAGCATATTTTACTGTACCAGTACTTTGGTTGGGATACCCCGGTATTCTGCCACCTGCCTCTGCTGCGCAATGTGGACAAGAGCAAGCTGTCCAAGCGCAAAAACCCCACCAGTATTCTGTACTACCAGCGCATGGGCTATCTGCCCGAGGCGTTGCTTAACTATCTGGGTCGTATGGGTTGGTCCATGCCCGATGAGCGAGAGAAGTTTAATCTCAATGAAATGCTTGAGGTCTTCGATATTCAGCGGGTTTCCCTGGGTGGCCCGGTATTTGATGTGGAAAAACTTAGCTGGCTCAATGGTATGTGGATTCGTGATGAGTTGAGCGATGAGCAGCTGGCCGACCGACTGCAGGAATGGGCCCTAAACCGCGATACATTGATGGCCTTTCTGCCATTTGCCCGCCAGCGTATGGAAACCTTCTCCGATCTGGCCCCTCTGGGTAACTATCTGGTATCTGGCATGTTGCCAATAAGCGCCGAGGACCTAAAGTCCGCGGGCATGGAAGAAGATCAGCTTCTCGAGGTGCTGCAATATGCTCTGTGGCGACTGGAATCCGTGCAGCAGTGGAGCAGAGATAATGTTTTTGCTGCGCTCAAAGCAGTTGCCGATGGCATGGAGATCAAACTCAAGCCATTCTTAGCCCCGTTATTTATCGCCATAGCCGGCAGCAGTGCTTCAATTTCGGTAATGGACTCAATGAATTTGCTGGGAGCCGATATGTCCCGGGCGCGCTTGCGCCATGCAATAGAGCTGCTTGGCGGCGTGGGTAAAAAGAAACTCAAGAAAATGGAAAAAGCCTACCAGCAACTTGGCTGAAACCCCTGATTTCCCAGAAAACAGGCTTGACTTGATAGGGCCTGCTCCCTATCATGCGCGTTCGTTTTTTGGGGCCTTAGCTTTTATGCCTCTGGGTGCCGCTGGTTACAGCTGAGCAGTAAATTAAAAGCCAAGTGCTCTGTTATCCAGACCGGCACTTGCAGCAATATTATGGGGCCTTAGCTCAGCTGGGAGAGCGCAACACTGGCAGTGTTGAGGTCAGCGGTTCGATCCCGCTAGGCTCCACCAAAGATGAATCCCTCGCACGCAAGTGCGGGGTTTTTTTTGGCCTCTTATGTCCATACGTAATGGGTTGATTAAACAACGCTACTAACTTACCCTAGAAGTTAATGATTGGTTTTTTTACGTATTCTGTGGAAGGAGCAGAGGATGCCATATAACAAAGCAAGACCTTACACACAGCATGCCTTAGCGTTAGTTCTTTTTGTTGGCCTTTTTTCAGGCTCTGCTGGGTCAAATACCGACAACGATGTGAGCGCTAATTCTGTATTATCTAATTCAGATAGATCTTTAGATATTGAC
>JABJOY010000001.1 GCA_018664075.1 Porticoccaceae bacterium
CAACAGTCTCAGCAGCACTCTCTTTTGTATTCCCAGCAGGCCTATCCGGACCACTGCAGGCGCTGGCAAAAAGTACGGCACACAGGGTTGCTATCAATGGCAAATGTAATGACTTGTACATATTTTCACTCCTATTATTATTCGATCATGTTCTGAGAGACGGTTGCAGCATAGTAGAGCCTTTTGCTCTGGGCAATAAAACAATTATTGACTAGAGAGTACTGTATTACTGAGTGCTGATTAACGGTTGCGCCCGAGGGCATCATGGCTGGTTACCCAGTCGCCGGCCAGCACCGCACTCATTAATGACACCTCTCCAGCTAACACGGTGGCGCCAATAATCTCCGCCAATTTATGCACCTTACCCGGGCCATCACAGCCAATCATCTTAAGGCATTCCTGCTGTGTCGCCAGGCCTGTGCCACCACCAAAAGTGGCGATAATTAGCGAAGGAATTGTGATCGACAGATAGTAGTTACCCTCTGCATCAATATCCGCAAACACCACGGCCGCTGAAGACTCAGCCACATTGGCCACATCCTGGCCGGTAGCAATAAATGCTGCGGTAATACCATTGGCCGAATGGGCGCCGGTATTGTTTGAGCCGGCCATAAAGGAACCGACCTGATTGATAGATCTGGCCTTATACAGAGCCTCAGCAGAGATATTCATGGTCTTCTGCAACAGCTCAGCCGGGATGGTCACCTCCGCGATCACCCGCTTACCCCTGGTATGCAATGTATTGAGCTGGGAGTGCTTCTTGTCTGTATCCATGGCACCGGACAGCATATAGCGCTGAATACCTGGGTAATTGGCCATAATCCATTCGCAGGCGACAAAGGTAGCCTTGCCCACCATATTTTGCCCCGCTGCATCACCGGTGGTGTAATTAAAACGCAGGTAGCGCATGCGGGCCGCGGCAAACTGCTGAATATTGCGCAACTTGCCGGATCTGGTCGTGGTTTCAGCCTGGGCGGCAATCTCGGCAAAGTTATCCTCGATCCAGAGACCGAAGTCACGGGCCTGGCGAGCATCTTCAAATACAAATACCGGTGCCCTCTGCATGGCATCATCCACCACAGTGACCTTGGCGCCGCCAGATTCGCGCAACAGTCGCGCGCCGCGATTGTAGCTTGCAATCAATGTCCCTTCGCTGGTGGCCATGGGCATATAGAAGTCGCCACTGGCATGCTCGCCATTGACCAATAATGGTCCGACCAAACCCATGGGCACCTGCGCCACGCCAATAAAGTTCTCGATATTGCCTGCGGTGCTGGCAGGGTCAACAGAGTAATGGCCTATATGGTTCACTGGTGTGGACGTTTTAGCGCTGACAAATTCCCGGCGCTGTTGAGCCATCTCTTCGCTGTAGTCGTCGGCTGGGTTTCTTGGAATACGGTCGGACATAGTTATCTCTTGTTATTTGTGTAGGGTTAATCAGCCAACCAATATCCCAAATAAGAAAACAGGAGTCCACCGCTTTATGCTTCTGGCAACAACCCCATCAGTTATAAGAGCCCATCGAATAAGTATTGCTTATTCAGGGGTTTTATCTGTGGCATTAAATATAACGACCTAAACCGCTGTTTAAGCATGTTTGTCACCAAAAGTCATTTTAATGTCGTTTTATGCCAAGTTTGATTATTGGAAGAGCCTACTATGTTACCTATGGACTGTTTAACCAAAAAAGAAAAAAACCAGCTAAACCAGCATGCCTTGCAGGCCGCCCGGGACTATTCACAGACAGTTGCCTGGCCTACGGTGATTTTGGCGATAGTCGTTTTTGTCTGCTACTGGGCTCTGCCGCTTCTCGTGATATTTAATAATTTGTCGCTGTTAATTGCCATTCCACTGATGGCCATACTGACCTATGCCTCTTACACCGTGCTCCATGAAGCTGTTCATTACTGCATCTGCGGCAATATTAAACCCCTTCGCTGGCTCAATGATGCAATGGGCTACCTGGCCGCCACTGTGCTGCTAACACCCCTGATCGCCCATCGCTGGGAGCACTTGAAGCACCATCGCAATGCCAATGACGGTAGTAATGACCCCGACCAGTACAGTGCTGAAATAGTCACATCAGTTAAACTGATGCTGAAATCTTGCTGGATCGGCATCGCCGGTCAGTTCACCACCTATATGGCCGACCGATGGGATAATGCCCCAGTGTCGCAGAACCGTATCTTGATTATTGAGGTGCTTATCGCTATCGCAATGCGCGTGCTTCCCTTTGCCCTTTTGTTTGCCTACGGCGATGCTGATAGTCAGGGGCGCTGGGTGGAGGCTCTTATGGCACTGCTCCTTGGCAGTTTTGCCGGCACCTTTGCTCTGCTCTATCTGTTTGCCTATATTGTCCACCGGCCCCACACAGTCACAGAGCGATATCTCAATACATCAACCATTCTTGTACCCGGCAGGCTATCCCACTTACTTACAGTGCTCTGGGGCTTTCAAAACTATCATGCCATCCACCACCTGTTTCCCTGGGTGCCTTTTTACCAATACCGCCGCCTTTTTGATCGTATCCGACCAACCATGAATGCCATGGGAGCCCCCATCTACAGACTGACATGGCAAGGTTTGCGCCCGGTCGCCCCCTCTGAAGAATAGCTTAGCCTCAATCTATTGACACAGCTACTGCCATTTTTGCTATGATGACTGTGAGTATATAAATCCAAACCACAGGCAGCTCTAATGAAAATCCTAAGAACCCCGGATAGTCGCTTTGCTAATCTTAAAGACTACCCTTTTGAGCCTCATTACACAGTGATAAAAACCGATGATGGCACTGATCTTAGAATCCATCATATAGACGAGGGCCCAAAAGATGGTCCGGTGATTCTGTGCATGCATGGCCAGCCGGTATGGAGTTACCTCTATGCACGCATGATCCCCCATTTGGTTAAAGCCGGTATAAGAGTGATAGCCCCGGACCTGCCCGGCTATGGAAAATCTGACAAGCCAGCGGCCAGAGAAGACTTCAGCTACCAGCGCCAGGTGGACTGGATGAACCAGTGGCTGGTGCAAAATGACTTTACCCACCTGACCTTTTTTGGTCAGGATTGGGGCGGCCTGATTGGCCTGCGTATGATTGCAGATAATGGTGACCGCTTTGACCGCGTGGCCATTGGCAATACAGGATTGCCCTATAACCCCGATGTCTCCATGAGCGTTATTGAAAAGGTTAAAGCATTTCGCGCCAGCTCCCTAAAGCTCAATCTGTTTTCAATGATGAAACAGGTGAGTAAAATG
>JABJOY010000036.1 GCA_018664075.1 Porticoccaceae bacterium
CTTTTGTGACTGGGGGTTTATTATTATCAATATTGCAAGCTAAATCATTAACTTACAAACCTGGCGGAGAGAGAGGGATTCGAACCCTCGAAACGCTATAAACGCTTACACACTTTCCAGGCGTGCTCCTTCAGCCACTCGGACACCTCTCCATAAACTTGTGCCGATTTCTGTTCTATTAAATAGTCAGGAGCACGGCGTGCTCGTTGCTGCGAAACAAGCTAAAGCTTGCTTCTTGTCTCTTCGAGATCGCCCTTCAGGCGCCCCAAATGCTTACGCGCATTTAGTGATTGTTAGCACGCTAAAGCGAGCTAACAAGTCCTGCGGACCGCCTTCGGCGTCCAAAATGCATTCGCATTTTGTCAGCCACTCGGACACCTCTCCATAAACTTCTTCCGATTTCTGTTCTATTAAATAGTCAGGAGCACGACTTGCTCTGGCATCAACAACTTCAGGGCCTATCGGCCTTTTAAGGCGCAGCAACTGTACACAAACAGGGATTTAAAAGCAATCCATATGGGCACAGATGCGCAAATCCGGCGGTGGGGCAAACTGGGTGCTAGACTAAAGTCATGACATGGAAAGAGATCATATACCCGTCGCCGAAGTTGCAGGAGCTTTACAGGCTGGCTCTCTGCATTTGCTGGGCGATTACATTGCTGGGGGCCTGGCGGGTTATTAACTACCATCCCGCTCTGTTGGCACTGTTGCCCGCGCTGTTTTTGTATCAATTTAGCAGTTACTTTACCAAAGCCGACACCAGTGCTGCTGGCAAGCGGCAACGGTTGGCGATGGCGCTGGAATTTAGTGATGGCGTACTGACTGGTGTGCTATTGGCTTTTGTGGGTTTTGAGCCTATTGTGGTGATGGCTCTTGGCATGGCTTTTTTGATGACGATTATCAGCGCGATGAAACCTACAGCGCCGCTGGATTTATTTGGCCTGCTTATAGGGGCTGTGCTGACGGTGTGGCTCAGTCCGGTGGCGGTTGCACCTGGGGCGTTGGCGCAATTAATGATTCTGGCGGTGGCTATGGGTTTTGCCCTACTGCTGGTAAATATGGCTCGCCATTCGCATTTTATGCTGGCGGAGCAGCATGATTCGGTGCGGCGGCAGAATGAATGGCTGACGCTACGCACCTTCAGGTTGTCGAAGTATCTGTCACCGCCCCTGCGCAAAGCTATTTTGACGGGCAAGGATGTGCGCGCGGAAACCCAGGAAAAAACCCTGACCATCTTCTTTTCAGATATGGCGGGCTTTACCAAACTGGCGGAGGAGCTTGATCCTGAGCAACTCACCTCTCTGTTAAATACCTATCTCACTGAGATGTCTGAGATCGCATTTCGCTTTGGTGGCACCATCGACAAGGTGATTGGGGATTCCATTATGGTGTTCTTCGGTGACCCGGAAAGCCGCGGTGTGCGCTCTGATGCGGTGACCTGCGTATCTATGGCCATTGCCATGCGCAAGGCCATGGAAGATCTGCAACTGCGCTGGCACAAGGAGGGCATTGAGCGGCCACCTGCGCTGCGCATGGGCATTAACAGCGGGCTGTGCAAGGTGGGAAATTTTGGTACTGAGAACCGACTCGACTACACCTTGCTTGGCCGTGCGGTGAATCTGGCGAGTCGCCTTGAGTCATCCGCAGAGAGCAATGAAATACTGCTCTCTGAGGATACCTATGGGCTGGTTAAGGATACGATTCACTGTATCGACAAAGGGCAGATCTCGATCAAAGGCTTCTCCGAGGCGGTCAATGTCTACAGTGCCATCGACCTGCACAAGCACCTTAAAGCAGACTATCCACCGGTGGCGGAGAAACAGGCCATCGCCTGAGGTTGTTTATTCGCTTTTTATTCATAGTCCGCAATAGCTGGGCATGAGCACATCAGATTGCGATCTCCGTACACATGATCGAGGCGCCCTACTGGCGGCCAGTATTTATTCTCCCTCAATGACTCCAGGGGATAGGCTGCCTGACTGCGACTGTAGCCCCGTGTCCATTCATCACCACTGACCATCGCCGCGGTATGGGGTGCTCCCACCAAGGGGTTGTCATCGAGTTGGTACTCACCTTTAGCCACCAGATCTATTTCCTGCTTGATGGCTATCATGGCGTCACAGAAACGATCCAGTTCGGCTTTTGACTCACTCTCTGTTGGCTCGATCATCAATGTGCCAGCCACCGGGAACGACATGGTGGGCGCATGAAAACCATAGTCGATCAGACGCTTGGCAATATCATCGACACTGATACCCACCTCATCTTTAATCGGGCGCACATCAAGAATACATTCGTGAGCTACGCGTCCATTGGCGCCAGTGTAGAGTACCTGATAATGGTCCTGCAGACGATTGGCCATATAGTTGGCATTGAGTATCGCAATCTCTGTAGCCTGCTTTAAGCCGGCATGGCCCATCATACGAATATACATCCAGGTAATAGGCAAAATACTGGCGCTGCCATAGGGTGCCGCAGATACTTGTGCGCCCTGACGGTCGCCACTGGCCGATTCCCGCGGCAAGAAAGGCGCCAGATGCTCACCCACGCCAATGGGCCCTACTCCCGGCCCGCCACCACCATGGGGAATACAGAAGGTCTTGTGCAGATTGAGGTGGGAAACATCGCCACCAAATTTACCGGGCTGGCACACACCGACCATGGCATTGAGGTTGGCGCCGTCGATATAAACCTGCCCGCCATGGTCATGAACAATTTGACAGATCTCGGTGATACGTTCTTCAAACACACCATGAGTGGAGGGATAAGTGACCATAATCGCCGCCAGATCCTCTTTATGGGCCTCGGCTTTAGACTGCAGATCGTCAATATCTACATTACCCTGATCATCACATTTCACTACCACCACAGCCATGCCGCACATCTGTGCCGAAGCTGGGTTGGTGCCATGGGCAGAGCTGGGAATTAGACAGATATTGCGCTGGGTATCACCGCGACTCTCATGATAGCCACGAATCGCCAACAGGCCCGCATACTCTCCCTGGGAACCGGCATTGGGCTGCAATGACATGGCATCATAGCCAGTGGCCGCACAGAGCATGGATTCCAGGTCATCGATCATGGCTCTGTAGCCAGCTGTCTGCTCCACTGGCGCAAAGGGGTGCATATTGGCAAATTCAGGCCAGCTGATGGGCAGCATCTCGGCGGTGGCATTGAGCTTCATGGTGCAGGAGCCCAGCGGGATCATTGCGCGATCGAGGGCTATATCCTTGTCTGACAGTCGGCGTAAATAACGCAGCATTTCAGTTTCAGAATGGTAGCGACTAAAGGTTGGGTGGCTGAGGAAGTTCTGGGTGCGCATCAGGTTGCCCGGCACTGCATCTATTACCTCGCCCGCCAGGGCTTCAACATTCAAGCTGTGCTGATCCAGCACAATATCCCACAGCGCCACAATATCCTCGGCACCTGTGGTTTCATCCAATGAGATACCAATACTGCCCCCATCGAGCTGTCGAAGATTTATCCGACGACTCTGCGCGGCAGCAATAATAGCTGCAGTTTTATCACCGGTGTTTAACGTCAGCGTATCAAACCAGCTGCTGTTAACCGGCGTTACATTGTGCTGCTTTAAGCCTGCCGCCAGCACATTAGTCAGCAGATGCACGCGCTGGGCAATACGTTTGAGACCGCCTGGGCCATGGTACACCGCATACATGCTGGCAATTACCGCCAACAGAACCTGAGCTGTGCAGATATTAGATGTCGCTTTCTCGCGGCGGATATGTTGCTCCCGGGTTTGCAGAGCCAGCCGGTATGCGGGCTCGCCATTGGAGTCCTGAGACAGACCCACCAGTCGACCGGGCAAGTTACGCTTGTAAGCCTCTCTGGTAGCCATATAGCCAGCGTGGGGACCACCAAAACCAAGAGGCACACCAAAGCGCTGGGTGGTGCCTATGGCAACATCGGCTCCCAGTGCCCCCGGAGACTCCAGCAGCACGAGACTAAGAATATCGGCGGCCATTACCACCAGGCCTTTTTGCGCCTGAATATTGGCAATCACTTCACGGTAATCTCGCACCTCACCACTGGCACCCGGGTACTGGAGCAATGCGCCAAAGGCATCGCCGGAAAAATTATCCGGATCCTCAACAACCACTGCGATGCCCATGGGCTCGGCGCGGGTTTTTATAATCTCTATGGTCTGGGGCAGGCAGTCGCTGTCCACCAAAAAACGTACTGATTTGGATTTGGACATACGCTGACACAGAGCCATTGCCTCTGCCGCTGCAGTGCCCTCATCCAGCATGGAGGCATTGGACATCTCCATACCAGTGAGGTCGGTAATCATGGTCTGAAAGTTTATCAGCGCTTCCAGACGGCCCTGGGATATCTCTGGCTGATAAGGTGTGTAGGCTGTGTACCAGGCCGGATTTTCAAGAATATTGCGCTGAATCACATTGGGTGTGATGGTGCCGTAATAGCCCTGGCCAATAAACGATTTATGCACCTGATTAAGACTGGCCATCTCACGCAGTTCCGCCAGGGCCTGTGCCTCTGTACAGCCATCTACAATTGCCAGTGACTCGGTCATGGCAATGGCCTCTGGCACCACCTGCCCGGTCAGCTGCTGCAGATTATTGCAGCCCAGACTGGCGAGCATGGCTTGCTCATCTGCTGCGGCCGGGCCTATATGGCGGGCAACAAACTCTGAGGCGTTTTGTAGATCGGCAAGACTACGTTTCTTTTGTAACATCAACTGTTCTCCAGTCATCAATTAGGATTAGCCGCGGTGGTAGCGCTGGGCTACCAAAGGCATTTTTGCCACGGTGATAGATCGTTGTTTACCCCGCACCAGCGCCTGCAGCTGGGTGCCAATGGCGGCATATTCTGTGGGCACATAGCCCATGGCGATAGGTGCTTGCAATGTGGGGCCAAAGCCACCGCTGGTAATCACACCAATAATCTTGCCATGATCATCGACAATCTCTGCGCCTTCGCGAACCGGGGCACGGCCATCCACCACAAAGCCAACACGCTTTTTATCAGCCCCATTGGCCAGGTGATCGAGAATAATGTGGGCACCTAGAAAACCGCCCTGCTTGGCACCACCGGTGCGTCGTGATTTGCTGATGCTCCAGGCAATGCCAGCCTCCACTGGGGAAGTTTCAAGGTCCATATCATGGCCATAGAGGCACAGGCCTGCCTCGAGGCGCAATGAGTCCCGGGCGCCCAGACCAATCCAGCGCACTGAGTCATAGCCCAGCAACAGATCCGCCAGTCCAGGGCCATCCTCGGCGGACACTGAGATTTCAAAGCCATCTTCGCCGGTATAACCAGAGCGGGTGATATAGCATTCCACCCCGTTAATGGCTGCATGACAGCCCTGCATAAACACCAGTTTATTAGCCTCTGGTGCCAACTCGGCGATTAGCTCTTTAGCACGCAAACCCTGCAGGGCCAGCAGCCCTCGCTCGCCCAAATAGCGAACTTCAAAACCCTCGAGATGGCTTTGCAGGTGGGCAATATCCTGATGCTTGCAGGCGGCATTAACCACCAGAAAAAAAGTATCCTCAGCCCAGCGGGTAACAATCAGATCATCACTAATACCGCCAGACTCAGTGGTAAAGGTGGCATAGGTTTGCTGATTGATCTCCAGAGCCTCAAGGTCCACCGGCATTAGCTTCTCAAGGGCTTTGGCCACCCCTTCACCACTCACCACCACCTGTCCCATATGGGATACATCAAACAGGCCGGCATTGTCTCTGCAATGGAGGTGCTCCTGCATAATGCCGTCGGCATATTGCACTGGCATCAGGTAGCCGGCAAAAGGCACCATCTTGCCCTGGGCGGCAATATGTTGGTTGTAGAAGCAGGTTTGATAAAGTGCAGCATCGTCTGGCATAGCAAAGTCTTTTAAGGCTATGAAAGTGTAATAATAGGACTTTAGCTATAATTTGTTAAATTAATAGATATAATGCATGCATTAATATTATAAATACTTAAAGGGCTGGATCATGAAAAACCTGCCAATGGATTTATTGCGCGCCTTTGTCTCTGTGGCCCAACTGGGCAGTTTTACCAAAGCCGGGGAAATACTGGGCCGATCCCAGCCCGCCGTGAGCCTGCAAATTCAGCGGCTGGAAGAGCTGGTTGATGAGTCACTGCTAGCGCGCAATGGCAAGAGTCTGGAATTGACCGATGCAGGCCAAAACCTTTACGCCTACGCCAATCAGATTCTTAACCTCAATGATCTGGCTCTTAGCGAGTTATCGAAAAACGTAGTCTCGGGAAAAATCCGTCTGGGTATTCCCAGTGAATTTGCCACTATCTTGCTGCCTAAAATCGTCAGCCGCTTTGCCAAGGCCTACCCCAATATCACCCTCGAGGTAAATTGTGAGCTAAGCAAAAAGCTGCTCTCCAAAGCCGGCAAGGACAGCCATGATTTGATTCTGGCCCTGGAGGACAATCCCTCCAAAACCTGGTCCGATCTGGTCAAAACTGATGAGTTGGTGTGGGTGGCTAGCGCCGAGCACAGTATCCACAAATCCCCGGTGGTGCCTCTTATCGCGGCAGCCGAGGGCTGCATCTATCGCCAGCGGGCCACAGCATTGCTGGATCAGATCAAGCAACCCTGGCAGATTGTCTACACCATTCCAGACTTAAGTGGCATTCAGCAGGCAATTCAGGAGGGGCTTGGAGTCACAGTATTGGCCAAGAGCACAGTGCCGGAAAATCTAAGGGTACTGCCGCCTTCGGCACGCTTCCCGGATCTGGGCAAGGTGGGTATTACCTTGGTGGCATCCAGCCGCAACAGGAAAAATGAAGCTGTGCACCTGCTGGCGGAATTTCTTAAAACCAGTCTGGCTTAAACTAAAAAACCTTACTGTCGTACCTGACGATAGCTAGGTGGCATGCTCTGCTGAGTACTGCGGTAGGGGTTAATATCCAATCCACCACGACGCATATAGCGGGCATAGACACTTAGCTCTGCGGGCTTGCAGCGCTGCATAATATCGCTAAAAATCTTCTCTACGCACTGCTCATGAAAATCCTGATGCTGGCGAAAGGAGACAATATATTTTAGCAGCCCTGCCCTGTCGATTGGTGCTCCGCGGTACTCAATGTACACAGAGGCCCAATCCGGCTGATCGGTTACCGGGCAGTTGGTTTTAAGTAGATGGGAATAGAGAATTTCGCTAACCTCCGACTCTGACTCTAAACCAGAAAACAACAGGCCCGCATCTGGCTGATAGCTATCAATCACTACAGCCTGCTGGTCGACACAGATACCATTGGGCTCCGAGATCGGATTAAAGCCATTGTACTCAGCCAGTTCATAAAGAGTCACACCCACATTAGCTGCCACCGCCGCCGACAAGTCAGTAACCAGACAATCCAGCACCTGCTGTCTGGATTCAAAACTAGTCTGGATAAAGGAATTGAGATACAGCTTAAATGACTTGGACTCAACAATAGACTCACTGGTACAGGGAAACAGAAACTCACCAATCGCCAACTGGGGCAAACCATCGGCATTTAGCCAGGAGATTTCAAAGGCAGTCCACAGATCCATACCGACAAAACCAAGCTCCGCTTCAGATTGCCGAGCCTTGGCTCGGGCAATGGGAAACAATAGCGAGGCATCGTACTGATCCGCATAGACCGTCTGCTTGCCCAGTCCTGTATCAGAATGATCAACCATTAGCTGCGCAACCTTGAGCCTTTTTCAAGCATTTGCAGAGCTGCAGCAAACAGCACCACCGAGAACAGCCCCACCATGGCAAAGGAATAGGTGATATCGATATCAGTAATGCCAACCATGCCGTAGCGAAACGCATTGACCATATAAAGTATCGGGTTGATCAATGATACAGAACCCCAGAAATCACCCAGCAGATCGATGGAATAAAACACTCCGCCCAGATAGATTAACGGGGTTAACACAAAGGTGGGGATAATCGAAATATCATCAAAGCTACCGGCAAAAATAGCATTGATTAATCCGGCCAGAGAAAACATCAGGCTGGTCATCAACACAATACCAATGGTGATCGGCAGGCTGTGCAAACTAAAGTCGGCAAAGTACAGGGACAGCAATGTCACCATGGCACCCACGCCCAGCCCCCGAGCCATACCTCCCACCACATAGCCCAGCAGAATAATCCAGTTGGGGGTTGGGGAAACCAGCAGTTCTTCAATATTGCGTTGGAACTTGGAGCCATAAAACGACGACACCACATTGGAGTAGGAGTTGGTAATCACCGACATCATTATCAAGCCAGGGGCCACAAACTGGATGTAGGGCAGCTCTGCCATTTCACCAATGCGCGAGCCAATCAGGCGACCAAAAATGACAAAGTACAGCACAATGGTAATAATCGGCGGTACCAGAGTTTGCGGCCAGATACGCATAAAGCGGTGAATCTCGCGGCGCACAATAGTGCTAAAGGCAATCCATTTTTGTGTATTATCCATTAGCCTTCTCCTGCAGATTCTTTTCCACCAGATCAAAAAACAACTCTTCCAGGCGGTTGGTTTTATTGCGCATGCTAACCACGTGAATACCCTGCTCTGTGAGCGCGGCAAACAGTTCATTAATCGACTGGGACTTCTCCACCGCCACTTCCAGACTGTGACCATCCACCTGTTTTAGCGGGTAGCCAGCAACTTGCGGACAATGGTCCAACTGCTCTTTGGTATCCAGCACAAAGGTCTCGGTATTGAGCTGGGTCAGCAGTTCACGAATGCTAGTATTTTTAACAATTTCACCATGGTCGATAATGGCCACATTGCGGCACAGGCTCTCGGCCTCTTCCAGATAATGGGTGGTCAAAATAATGGTGGTGCCCTGGCGATTGATCTCCTGCAAAAACGCCCACATCGAGCGACGCAGTTCAATATCCACACCGGCGGTGGGTTCGTCCAGCACCAGTAGTTTGGGCTCATGGATCAGGGCTCGGGCAATCATCAGGCGCCGCTTCATGCCACCGGACAATGTTCTCGACGGGGTGTCCCGCTTGTCCCACAGCGCCAGCTGCTTGAGATATTTCTCTGCACGCTCACGGGCCAGTTTGGCGGGAATACCATAGTAACCCGCCTGGTTGATCAGAATATCGATCGGCTTTTCAAACTGATTAAAATTAAATTCCTGGGGCACCACACCCACATATTGTTTGGCCAGACTAAAGTCCTGATCAATATCATGGCCAAAGATTTTGACCGTACCAGCTGTCTTGCGCACCAGAGAACAGATAATGCCAATAGTGGTGGACTTGCCCGCACCATTGGGGCCGAGCAGAGCAAAAAAGTCCCCGGGCGCCACATTGAGGTCAATACCCTTGAGGGCCTCAAACTTATCGTCGTAGGTCTTACTGAGCTGCTTTATGGCCAGTGCTGGCTGCGTGGAATCGTTCAACTGATGCTATCCATATTGGTGATGATGACAAGAAACTATATTGTAGCTCTCAGTACGCAAGATGTCTGGTTTTAGACGCTATTTTCACTAGTTACCTGCTGCGCTTAAAGGCATAATGCCGGGACGACAGGTTATTAAAGAGAACCCATGCCGCGCAAAATCATCCATCGCTTTTTACCAGATATAGGTAAACTCCTACAGCGACCCTCACTGCGCTGGATTAACTCCCTGTCCCATGATCCCAACTTTCTCCACCTCAACCGCCACTCGGTTTCCCTAGCTGTATTTGTGGGTATTTTTTGTGCCTTTATGCCAGTGCCTGGGCAGACATTGCTGGCCGCATTTATGTGTTTCAGGCTCGGCGCCAATCTGCCCATAGGTATTATTCTGATATGGATAAGTAATCCGCTGACTATTCCGCCAATGTTTTATCTGACCCATCAGCTGGGTAGTTTTCTGCTCGACAGTGACCCAATTGAGTTTACTGTCACCCTCAGCTGGGACTGGTTTTCCAATATTGGATCAGCCATTTTGCTGCCACTGCTGGCTGGCAGTTTGCTCAGCGGTATTATTCTCGCCTCGGCAGGATATTTTGCCGTGCGCGCCCTTTGGCGCTGGAAAGTAATCAAGAACTGGGAAGCGCGCAAAGACGCCAGACTGGCAGAGCAGTCCCGGCAAAAGCCCTACCCGTCGTAACGCAGCTCATCTGCCGGAGCAACGCGACTGGCGCGCAGGGCTGGATAAATCGTCGCCAAAATATTCAACACCACCGCCACCGCAACAATAGCAGCCACATCAGACCAGCGCAGATCCACGGGAATATAATCGATGGGATACACCGCTGTATTGAGAAAGTTAGTGTTCAGTAACAGCTCAAGCCAGCCGACAAAATCTGCCACCCAGTAGCAACCCGCAACACCCAGAGCCACACCCAGAGCAATACCAAACAAACCAATCATAGCGCCCTGAATTAAAAACAAGCGCAAAATTCCGTCAGAGCTCAGCCCCAGGGTCTGCAGCACAGCAATATCTTTGCGCTTGCTGACCACCGACATCATCAGCATAGACACCACATTGAACGCCGCAATGGCGACAATCAAAAAGATTAACAGGCCCACCATATTGCGCGACAGCTGAATCGCCTGGTACAGATTGCCATGGGTTTGAAACCAGTCGCGAAAACCATAGCCATAGGGCAGCTGTTCCAAAAGCCCATAGCCTATGGAGCGAGCATCAAACTGTTTGTCCACCTGCAGACGAAAGCCCTGCACCAGCCCGGGCACACCGGCAATCTCTGCCACTTGCTGTAGAGATGCCAGCCCCAGCATCTGATCCAGCTCTGTGTGGCTGGCAAAAATACCGGTCAGGCGCAGTGAGTAGGCGCTGGTCTGACCGCCACTGGCCGCGGGAATAATAACCGTTAACCGCTGCCCCACCACCACATTTAAATCCTCCGCAAGGGACTGGGATAGAAGCATTTCATCGGCACCTGGAAGACTTAGGTCAGCTTCCAGCAATAGCGCCTGCAGTCCAGCGGGCATAGCCTCCCCAGTCAGCCCCAACAGACGCAATGGCTTGCTCTGCTGGCGGCTGTAGAGCAACCCCTCGACCTGATTGTAGGGACTGACTTCAGTGACATGGTTGAGCCCGGCAATCAGCTGGCGCTGGCCCTGCCAGTCACTGATACCATTGTTATGCAGCAACTCTATATGGGGCACCACCGACAGAATGCGCTCGCGCAGCTCCCGATCAAAGCCATTCATGACTGACAGCACAACTATCAGCAGAGCTACACCTAGGGCCATACCGGCAATCGCCAACATTGAGATAAACGAAACTAAAAGATTGCTGCGGCCCCCTGCAGTAAAGTAGCGCAGGCCAACAAATAGAGGCACTGACCTAAGCAATACCAGGCTCCAACTGATTTTCGAGCAAACGCCCATCCACCAGTGACAGCGTGCGATCCATACGCGCCGCAATTGCAGAGTCGTGGGTCACCACCACAAAGCTGATATTTAACCCCTGATTAAGCTCCAGCAACAGCTCCAGCATCGAACCCGCGGTCACTGGGTCAAGGTTGCCCGTGGGCTCATCCATCAATACCAAAGATGGTTTTGTCACCAGCGCCCGGGCAATAGCCACCCGCTGACGCTCACCGCCAGACAGCTGTGCTGGCTGATGCTCCAGTCGCTCACCCAGTCCTACTCTGATGAGCAGTTCAGTAGCCCGCTGGCGGGCTTCTGTCACCGAGGCATTGCCAATTAACAATGGCAGCGCCACATTTTCCAGAGCCGAAAACTCACCTAACAAATGATGGAACTGATAGACAAAGCCGACATGCTGATTGCGCCAACTGGCTCGCTCGGTGGTATTTAAATTACGCCAGTCCTGGCCGCAGACATTTACCTCTCCAGCATCAGGATCATCCAGCCCACCCAGCACATTGAGCAAAGTGGTTTTGCCAGACCCGGATACACCGATAATGGCCAGCTTTTCACCCCGTTCAATGCGCAGATTAGCTCCCTGCAATACCTCGAGATCCCCCCCCGCCTGCTGATAGCTGCGGCACAGGTCATTGGCTTGCAAGACAATATTATTGCTCATAGCGCAGTGCCTCAGCAGGCAGTACCTGACCAGCCCGCCAGGCTGGATACAGGGTAGCCAGAAAACTGATCAGCCCGGCGCAGGAAATGACAATCGCCACATCAGACCATAAAAGTCTCGAGGGCAATGCGCTGATCAGATACACAGACGGGTCAAACAGATAGACCCCGGTGAGAGCTTCCATCAATGCCACAATATCCCCTATAAAATAGGCCAGCAGCGAACCCAGCGTCGTGCCAACAATAATACCCATAAACCCCACCGCCATACCCTGAACCACAAAGACCTTTACCACCAGCCCCGAAGATGCCCCCATTGCCCGCACCACAGCAATATCTCTGCGCTTGTCCGCCACCATCAGCACTAAACTGGCAATAATATTAAATGCCGCCACGGCGATAATGACCGACAGCAGCAGACTGACCACCAGCTTTTCCATACGCATGGCTTGAAACAACGTGCCCATCTGCTCGGTCCAGGAGCGCCAGCGCCACTCCGGCAGATCCTGAGTCAGCAGCCATTGATCCGCATCATAAGCATTGTGCATCTGTAACTGCACACCCTGATAATGGTCCCCAAGGCGCAGCAGCTTGCGCGCATCCTGCTGATGAACAAAGGCCACCGAAGCATCCACCTGAGCGCCAACCGTAAACACACCCATCACTACAAAGCGCTTCAGTCGGGGGAAGATACCCGCCGGACTGATACTTACCTCAGGCAATGTCAGCTGCAGCCGGTCACCGACAAAGGTGTTGAGTTGCCGAGCCAGTTGACTGCCCAGCACAATGCCAAACTCACCGGGCTGCAACTGCTGCAGATGCCCGGCAATCATATGATCCCTAACCAGCTCAGCATTGGCCCAGCTGCTGTCGATGCCCTGCACCATTACCCCAGCCTGCTCCGACTCATAGGACAGCATGGCATAGGTCTGCACCATAGGGATCACCGCAGCAACTGTGGATTCATCACCCAGCAGGCGCTGCTCAAGCTCAGCGATCTGTGCCAGAGACAGGGGCTCAGGCCCAACCCCGGTTATATGGGGCACCACCCGCAGCAGCCGCTGTTTGATCTCGCCATCAAAGCCATTCATCACCGACAGCACCACAATTAATGCAATCACCCCAAGGGCCATGGCAAACACAGAGAAGCCAGAAATAAACGAGACAAACCCCTCCCGGCGCTTGCTGCGGGTATAGCGCAATCCTATAAATAGAGGGAGGTTTTTAAACATGCAGGAATTAAACCCGAAAGCCAGTCGACACACAACATTGAGTCGATATCAGTAATGCTAACCAATTCAGGTTTTCTCCGGGCCTATTGCCTACAATTACCCCATCAGTCCAGCCATTACTGGCCCAATCAATCGACAACCAAACAGGATTTTGGCGATGATGAAATCAATATTAGGGATAATCACAATATGCGTTAGTCTGGCATTGGCCGCTGAGCAAGTCACAGTCCCCATTGGCGAGCAAACCCGCACTTACGAATTGCAGCTACCGGATCGCAGTATGACTAAAGAAATGGTGCAGCAGACCTTTGGTGAACCTATTGCCATTGAACCAGAGGTGGGCGAGCCACCGATCAGTGCATGGCAGTACGAGGATTTTGTAGTGTACTTTGAAAAAAAATGGGTGCTTCACGCTGTGGTAAAGCACCCGGATCTATCAGAGTCTAAATAAATAGTCGTCAGGCTTGCTTGCCCTCAAAGGAGCGGCGATCTCGGCTCACCCGATTTAAACCATTCATCGATGCAATGCGATAGGCTTCGGCCATGGTCGGGTAGTTAAAGGTGGTGCGCAGGAAGTACTTGATACTGTTGGCTTCACCCTTCTGACTCATAATCGCCTGACCAATATGAATAATCTCCGCCGCCTCGGCACCGAAACAATGAATGCCCAATATCTCAAGGGTATCTTGGTGGAACAGTATTTTTAACATGCCCACTTCTTCACCGGAGATATGAGCCCGGGCGGTATCTTTAAAGTACGCGCGGCCAATCTCATAGGGAATCTTCTGCTCGGTGAGTTCAGATTCATTCTGGCCGACAAAACTTATCTCTGGAATGGTCCAGATGCCAGTGGCTACATCCTCCACACGGTACTGGTCTTCCATACCGCACATATGGGACGCGGCAAAGCGCCCCTGATCATAGGCGGCACCGGCCAGAGATGGCCAGCCAATCAAATCACCGGCGGCATAAATATGGGGCACTGAGGTTTGATAATCTTTATTGACCTGAAGCTGCCCGCGCCCGTCAGCTTCCAGCCCGACATTCTCCAGACCCAGACCTTTGGTATTACCAGCACGGCCATTGCACCAGAGCAGCGCTTCACCGTGAATGCGCTTGCCTGACTTAAGCTCCAGAGTGACGCCATTGCCATTGGTGGTTACGCGCTCGTACTCTTCGTTGTGGCGTACCATCACATTGAGATCGCGCAAGTGATAGCTCAGGGCATCAGAGATTTCATCGTCGAGGAAATTCATCAACCATTCTCTGGTATTCACCAGATCCACTCTGGTGTCTAAGCCTGAAAAGATCGATGCATATTCACAGCCAATGACACCGGCACCATAAATAATAATATTGCGCGGAGTGCTGTCCAGCCCAAGAATACTATCGCTGTCAAAAATAGCTGGATGATTAAAATCAATATCATCCGGGCGATAGGGACTTGAGCCTGTGGCCAGCAGGAATTTTTTACCTTTTACTGAAATCACTTTGCCATCATCGCTGGTCACTGCTACTTCATGGGGATTAATAAAGCTGGCATAACCAATATGAGTCTGCACCCGATTGCGGGCATAGCCTTTGGTGCGACCCTCAACCTGCTTGGTAATCACATTCTCTGCGGCTTTCATCACCTCGGGAAAGGAGAACCATTTGGGATCCCCCACAGCGCGGAACATGGGCATGGTGTTGTACTGCATCATGCGTCGCACTGACTGACGCAATGCCTTGGACGGAATAGTACCCAGATGGGTACAGCTGCCCCCTGCCTGATGGCGGGCATCAATTACCGCCACGCGCCAACCCTGTTTAACCGCATTCATGGCGGCGCCTTCACCTGCAGGGCCGCTGCCAATGACCACTAGATCATAGGAAAAATCTGACATTATTATTGCTGGTCCTGTTTGACTGAAGTGGTATCAGAGGCGATATCAAAACCAAGTTCGGAAGCTGACTGCTCATCACATTTATTGGGGTCGCCACCGCAGATATCGCAGTTGTAATTGGCTTCGCCCAGAGCTGCACCCACGCCCCCACAGGAGCCAGATATAGGCTTGCCGCCCATCAGCACACCAATGGCCATGGCTGCAATTAACAGCCCGAATATGACAATTGCCAACAGCATTTCTGCCATGGAGTTACACCTCGTTATTGATCGTTAAGATATGGGTCAAAGGCTGAACTGCTGACCGCCTTAAACCCGCTTTCAACGTTCACCAGCATATACACTGGCAGATTTAATTGTTCCGCCACCGCCAGGCCCTGCTCTGCCCCCAACACGGAGAGTGCAGTTGCCCAGGCATCAGCTTCGGCACAGGTTGGCGCCAACACAGTGACTGAGGCCAGGCTGTGGGTAATGGGACGGCCAGTGCGCGGGTCAATGGTATGGGAATAGCGCACCCCATCAACTTTAAAATAGTTGCGGTAATCACCAGAGGTGGCCATAGCCACATCCCCCAGCTCAATAATGCGCTGCACCTGGGGTATCACTGAGGGTTGCTCCACCGCAATTCGCCAGGGCTTACCCTGGGTATTGGAGCCCCCAAGGCGCATCTCGCCGCCCACTTCCACCAGATAATCTGGCAGTGCCAGCATCTCCAGCAGATCGGCAACCAGATCTACGGCATAGCCTTTGGCCACGGCGGACAAATCCAGGCGCACCGGGCTGGTTTTGCTAATCCGGCCCTCAGAGAGCTGCATATGCTGGAAGCCTGTGGATGCCAGCGCCCTGTCTATCTGATCATCGGCGGGAACCACGTCATCACCGGGCACCGGGCCAAAACCCCAGAGGTCAACCAATGGGCCAACGGTGGGATCAAAGGCACCATTGCTCTGCCGCCAGACGGTTTCACTAACCTTAAGCACATGGGCAAAATCTGCACTGATCTGCTGACTGGTATCTATGGGCAGTGCATTAAACTTGCTGATTTCCGACTCGGCTTTATAGGTCGACATGGACAGATCAACCACATCCAGGGCCGCATCAATCCGCTCTGCCAGATCATCGGGAGCAGGCTGATCCGCCACTACGGTAATATGGTAAGTGGTACCCATTTTGCTGCCGGAAATCTTGATGATCTCTGGCCCTGAATCGCAGCCGGTCAGACCCAGCAGGCAAAATAATGCGAGTGCATAAAGCAAAAACGAGGCTCTTTGACCAAGCCCCGTTAATGTTAACGCTAAAATGCTCTTATCCACCGAAGTCATCGAGGAAGATATTCTCCTGCTCAACACCCAGGTCTTCCAGCAACTTAACCACAGCCGCATTCATCATTGGCGGCCCACACATATAGAACTCACAGTCCTCTGGCGCTTCGTGATCCTTGAGGTACTGCTCAAAGAGAACATTGTGAATAAAACCGGTCAAGCCATCCCAGTTATCTTCAGGCTGGGGATCTGACAGGGCCAGATGCCAGTCAAAGTTATCATTCTCTGCGGCGAGCATATCGTACTCGTCATCGTAGAAGCATTCGCGCAATGAGCGGGCACCGTACCAGAAGCTGATCTTGCGATCTGACTTGATACGCTTGAGCTGATCGAAGATATGAGAGCGCATGGGCGCCATACCGGCACCACCACCAACAAACACCATCTCGTTATCAGTGTCTTTGGCAAAGAATTCACCGAAGGGGCCGTAGACCGGAATCTTATCCCCTGGTTTGAGGCTAAAGACATAGGATGACATCTGGCCAGCCGGAATACCGGTTGAGCCGGGAGGCGGTGTGGCGATGCGAATATTAAACTTAACCACACCTTTCTCATCCGGGTAGTTAGCCATGGAATAGGCGCGAATCACCGTCTCATCAACAATCGACTCATGCTTAAAGAAGTCAAAGCGCTCCCAGTCACCGCGGTACTCTTCTTCGATATCAAAGTCAGAGTACTTAATGTGGTGGGGAGGACATTCCAACTGCACATAACCACCGGCGCGGAAGTTTACATCTTCGCCCTCGGGCAGCTTGAGAGTCAGCTCTTTTATAAAGGTGGCCACATTGGGGTTGGACTCGACTTCACATTCCCAGCGCTTAACACCAAACACTTCTTCAGGCACTTCAACATGCATATCCTGCTTAACTGGAGCCTGACAGGACAGTCTCCAGCCTTCAGCAGCTTCACGACGATTAAAGTGACTCTCTTCGGTGGGCAGCAAAGAGCCACCACCTTCGGTAATCACACATTTGCACTGAGCGCAGCTACCGCCGCCACCACAGGCCGAGGGCAAAAACAGCCCCGCATTGGACAATGTCTGCAGCAGCTTATCGCCCGCAGGTACAGTGATGGTTTTCTCACCATTAATGACAATATTTACATCACCAGAGGAC
>JABJOY010000037.1 GCA_018664075.1 Porticoccaceae bacterium
AATCTCTGGGGCCACCCCCATCGAGAAAGAGTCGACCCATTATTTCTTTAAGCTGCCAGAATTTACTGAGTTCTTGCAGGAATGGACCCGCAGTGGTGCCGTGCAAACCGAAGTGGCCAACAAACTTGGCGAATGGCTGGACAGCGGCCTGCAGGAATGGGATATCAGCCGCGACGCCCCATACTTTGGTTTTGAAATACCCAATGCACCGGGCAAGTACTTCTATGTGTGGCTGGACGCCCCTATCGGTTATATGGCCGCCTTTAAAAATCTCTGCGATCGCGATGACATCGACTTCGATCAGTACTGGGCCCCAGACAGCACCACTGAGCTCTACCACTTTATCGGCAAGGATATTGTTAACTTCCATGCCCTGTTCTGGCCCGCCATGCTTAAAAGCGCCAACTACCGCACCCCGACCAAAGTGTGCGTCCATGGTTTTGTCACGGTCAATGGCAAAAAGATGAGCAAATCCCGAGGCACCTTTATCAATGCCCGCTGCTATCTAGACCACCTTAATCCGGAATATCTGCGCTACTACTACGCCTCAAAACTCAGTGGCTCCGTGGAAGATATAGATCTGAACCTGGAAGACTTTGTGCAAAAGGTCAATAGCGACCTGGTGGGCAAAGTCGTGAATATCGCCAGCCGCTGTGCCAAGTTTGTAGCCAATGGCAACGATGGAGTGCTGTCCAGCACCATCGAAAACCCCGCTCTGTGGGAGCAGGTGTCCGGTGCCGCCGAGACTATTGCCGAGCATTACGAAAACCGTGACTACGGCAAAGCCATCCGCGAAATTATGGCTCAAGCCGATGCCGCCAATGAATATATTGCCGCCAAAGAACCCTGGAAACTCAACAAGGTTGAGGGCAGTCAGCAGGACGTGCAGGATATCTGCTCTTTGGGCATCAACCTATTCCGCGTGCTGCTGGGCTATCTAAAGCCAGTGTTGCCGGCCATGGCCGCTGAGGGTGAAGCCTTTTTAAATGACAGGCTCAACTGGGACAGCCTGCAACAACCGCTGACCGAACATAAGATTAACCCCTTTAAACCATTGATGCAGCGCATCGAAAAAGACCGGGTGGACGCCATGGTAGAAGCCAGTAAAGAAGAAGCTGCCCTAGCCGCAGCCCCTAAACTGGAAGGGCCCCTAGCGGATGATCCGATTGCCGAAGAAATTACCTTCGATGACTTTATTAAAGTGGATCTGCGGGTCGCGCAAATTGTCAGAGCCAGCCATGTGGAGGGCGCAGAAAAACTGCTGCAACTGACATTGGATATTGGCGGCGAAACCCGAAATGTATTCTCCGGCATCAAATCATCATACAAACCGGAAGATCTCGAGGGTCGCCTGACTGTGATGGTGGCCAATCTGGCACCACGCAAAATGCGCTTTGGCATGTCCGAGGGCATGGTACTGGCCGCAGGCGACAAACAAGGCATTTACCTGCTGGAGCCAGATTCAGGGGCCAAACCGGGCCAGCGAGTGACCTAAAAGCCAATGCCAAGAGTATTTATTAGATAGATCGAAAAGTACTAAAGCCCCGCCCCATTTAAGTTGAATAGGGCTAGTTCATTCCCCGATAATGGGCCACTAATTAGAACCTGTGTAGGCTATGCAAGAATTTGCGGTAATTCTGGTCAGCTCCATTCTGATCAACAACTTTGTACTGGTACAGTTCTTGGGACTGTGCCCTTTTATGGGCGTGTCCACCAAACTGGAATCCGCCATCGGCATGTCTGCCGCCACTACCTTTGTCCTCACATTGACCGCCATGGTCAGCTATATAGTAGATGTGCTGGTCTTGATGCCCCTGGGCCTGCTCTACCTGCGCACCATCGCCTTTATTCTGGTGATTGCCGCAGTGGTGCAGTTCACCAAGATGTTTATCGAAAAATCCAGCCCATTGCTGTACCGGGTACTGGGTGTATTTTTGCCCTTGATCACCACCAACTGTGCCGTGCTTGGGGTGGCTCTGCAAAATGCCTCCAAAGACCTTAACTTTATGCAGTCATCCCTCTATGGTTTTGGCGCAGGCGCTGGCTTTTCACTGGTATTAATCTTTTTCTCTGCCATGCGCGAACGACTGGCGGCAGCAGATATCCCAGCCCCATTTGAGGGAGCGGCCATCGCCATGATCACAGCTGGCCTAATGTCACTTGCCTTTATGGGCTTTAGTGGGCTGGTGTAAATGATCGACGCCATAGCTCAACAACCTATTCTCGCGGCCCTTATAGCGCTGGTCGGACTTGGCATCCTGTTTGGTGCCCTGCTGGGTTTTGCCGCGGAAAAATTTAAGGTCGAAGGGGACCCCATCGTCGAGCAGATCGACGAACTGCTGCCCCAGACTCAATGTGGCCAGTGCGGTTTTCCCGGTTGCAAACCCTATGCGGAATCCATTGCCAGTGGCGATGCCATCAACAAATGCCCCCCGGGCGGTCAGGCTACTATTAATGCCATTGCCAATTTGCTGGATGTGCCCGCGCCAGAGCTGGACGCCGAGCACGGCGAAGAAGCCGATGTCAGAACCGTCGCCTATATCCGTGAAGATGAATGCATCGGCTGCACCAAATGCATCCAGGCCTGCCCGGTAGACGCCATATTGGGCGCAGCAAAATTAATGCACACTGTAATTGCCGACGAATGCACCGGCTGCGATCTGTGCGTAGAGCCCTGCCCGGTAGACTGCATCGATATGCTGCCGGTGGAAAAAACCTTTAAAGAATGGCACTGGCCAGCACCTCCCACCACGGCAGATTTGATTGCCAGTGACAGGAGGCCTGCTGCATGAGAACCTGGATTACGCCCGGCGGCGTTCATCCCCCGGAAAATAAGCATCAGTCACTCACTATGCCTATAGGCACGCTGCCCCTGCCAGAAAAACTGCTGATTCCATTGAGCCAGCATATAGGTACCCCAGCTGTGCCCTGTGTCGAAGTCGGTAAAAAAGTACTCAAAGGGCAAAAGATCGCCGAGGCCAGCGGACCATTATCGGTGCCCATGCACGCGCCAACCTCAGGCACCATCAGCGCCATAGAACATCGCCCCATAGCTCATTCCTCTGGCATGCTGGCGCCCTGCATTGAAATTACCAGCGATGGCCGGGACAAATGGAAAAAGCATGAAGGCTTTAAAGATGTGGAAAATGCCACCCCCGCCGCACTGGTAAAAGCCATTGGCGATGCTGGTATTGCTGGCATGGGCGGCGCAGGTTTTCCCTCGGCAGTTAAATTAAGCCCTGGCTACCAGCGCCCCATTCACACATTGATTATCAATGCCACCGAATGCGAACCCTATATCACCGCCGATGACTCAGCCATTCGCGAGCGCGCAGCAGAGATTATCGAAGGCATAGGGATTCTCAGTCATATTCTGGGCAACCCCAGCAATATTATGATTGGCATCGAAGACAACAAGCCCGAAGCTATTGCAGCACTGGAGCCCCATGTGGAGGATACCGGTATCTCCGTAGTGTCCTTCCCCACCAAATATCCCTCCGGTGGTGAAAAGCAGCTGATCTACATACTCACCGGCAAAGAAATTCCCAGTGGTGACCTGCCCGCAGATATCGGCATGGTGTGCGTGAATATAGGCACCACCTACGCGGTCAAGCGCGCCATCGTTGATGGCGAGCCGCTAATCTCCCGGGTCACCACCATGACCGGTGATGCCTGTGGTATCAACCGCAACTACGAAACATTAATTGGCACCCCCGTCAGCCATATGCTGGCCAACAGCGAATTTAATAAAGAAACCTGCAGCCGACTGGTGATGGGCGGCCCCATGATGGGTTTTAGCCTGACCAGCGCCGACGTGCCCATTGTTAAAACCACCAATTGCATACTGGCCCCAAGCTACGATGAAATTCCCGACGACGAGCCTGCCCAGCCCTGCATTCGCTGCGGTATGTGCGCCGAAGCCTGCCCAGTTTCATTGCTACCGCAACAGCTATTCTGGTACTCCCAGGCCGACGATCACGAGCGCCTCGAAGCGCACAATCTGTTTGACTGCATTGAGTGCGGTGCCTGCTCCTATGTGTGCCCCAGCAATATTCCCTTGGTGCAACATTACCGTCACAGCAAAGGTGAAATTCAAAAAGCCCGCGCCGAAAAGGTTAGGTCAGACCATGCCCGAGAGCGCTTTGAATTCCATCAGCAGCGCATAGAACAGGCCGAGAAAGACAAAGAAGCCAAGCGCACAGCGCGACGGGAAGCCGCAGAAAAAGCCAAAGCCAAGGCTGCCGCCTCACCTGAAAAATCTGCTTCTACCGCAGGGGGAGGCGCTGCAGATATTATTGCCGCCGCCCAGGCCCGTGCCGCTGCCAAAAAGGTCAGCCCGGAACAGCAGCAGGCGAAATTTGAACGCTCCATTGCGGGTGCCGAAATGCGCCTGCAAATGGCCGAAGAAAAACTCGCCGACGCTGGTGACGGCCACAGCGACGAGCAAAAGAATATTCTGACTGCCGCCGTTGAAGGTGCCAGACAAAAACTGGAGCAGGCCAAAGGGCGACTGGCCGAGCACATCAAACAACATAATGGCGAGCAGGTAGACTAATGGCCTTTAAGCAGATCAGCTCACCCCATGCCCACGCCTCGCAAAACACTGCCAAGGTTATGCAGCTAGTGCTCTGGGCCACCATACCAGGCTTGATCGCCCTGACCATCCACTTTGGCTGGGGCAGCCTAATCAATCTGGTGTTGGCCACAGTCACCGCCGTTATCGCCGAAGCGCTGATTATCAAACTGCGCGGCCGACCGGTGTCCTTCTATCTGAAAGATTACAGCGCCGTGCTCACCGCAGTGTTATTAGGGCTGGCACTGCCACCACTGGCACCCTGGTGGGTAGTGGTTGTGGGCACATTATTTTCCATTGTGATCGCCAAACAGCTCTATGGCGGCCTCGGTTACAACCCCTTTAACCCAGCCATGGTGGGTTATGTGGTACTGCTGATTTCATTCCCCATCCAGATGACCACCTGGGTGACGCCAGCGGCACTGTTGCCCGAAGGCATTAGCCACCCGGGGCTTATAGAATCAGTGCAGATTGTGTTTAGCGGATTAAACCCCGCCGATGGGGTAACCGGCGCCACACCACTGGATAGCTTTAAATATGCCGATGGTCTTCTGGTCGACCAGATCTACGCCCAGAACCCACTGTTTAGCCAAGCCGCTTTTGCTGGCGTAGGCTGGGAATGGGTCAATATTGGCTTTCTGATTGGCGGCCTGGTTTTGCTGGCCAGCAGAATCTTTACCTGGCACGGCCCAGTTGCCATGCTGGCAGCCATGACGCTGATGTCAGTGATATTCTATGATGGCGGCAGCTCCGACAGTCCGGGTTCAGCATTGATGCACCTCTTTAGCGGCGCCACCATGATGGGCGCATTCTTTATTATGACCGACCCGGTAAGCAGCGCCGTGAGCAATCGCGGGCGACTCATTTATGGGGCGCTGATCGGTGTGCTGGTATATATTATTCGCGCCTGGGGCACCTACCCTGACGCCATTGCCTTTGCCGTACTGCTGGCCAATTTCGCCGCGCCGTTTATCGACAACTATACCTTGCCCCGCACCTATGGCTACACCGACAGACGCCGGGCCACAGAAAAAGAGGAAGACTCATGACCTTGCAGTCGATCCGCTTTAACAGCATTTTGCTGGCCAGTTTTGCCCTGATAACGGCGATTATTCTGGCCTCTACCGATTCCCTGACCAAAGACAAAATCGCTGCCTCCGAGCGCGCCGCCGCCCAGCGCGCGCTGCTGGAAATTATTCCCCTAGAGCGCCACAACAATGACCTGCTGATGGATGTGCAGCCCATACCAGAAAAATTCTGGCTGGCACTGGGGCTTCAAAAAGGCGGTGATATTCATATCGCCCGGGAAAACGGCCAGCCCGTAGCAGCGATTATTCCCACAGTGACCGCGGATGGTTACAGCGGCAATATCGGCATGATTATCGGCGTCAACTTCGATGGCACTGTGGCCGGCGTGCGCGTGGTCAATCACAAAGAGACCCCGGGGCTGGGGGACAAAGTCGACCTGAAAAAAAGCGACTGGATACTCAGCTTTAATGGCAAGTCTCTGGTCAACCCGGAAGCCGATGGCTGGGATGTGAAAAAGAATGGCGGCGAGTTTGACCAGTTTACCGGTGCTACTATTACTCCAAGGGCAGTGATTTATCAGATTGCTCAGGTACTGGAATACTTTAGTCAGGACAGCGAGCGCATACTGGCGCAAGCCGCGGCCGCAGCCTCAGCTGCAAAAGAGAGCACAAACGAGCATAACCATGAGTGAAGTCACAGCAGCAGAAGTCGCCAAAAACGGACTTTGGACCAATAACCCGGCGCTGGTTCAGTTGCTGGGTCTGTGCCCATTACTGGCCGTAACCGGCACCGTGGTCAATGCACTGGGTCTGGGCATTGCCACCCTGGCCGTACTGATTGGCTCTAACACCATAGTGTCGCTTATTCGCAACCATGTCAGCGACGCCGTGCGCCTGCCCGCCTTTGTTATGATTATCGCCGCCTTTGTGACCTGCACCGAACTGCTAATGAAAGCCTACACCTATGAGTTGTATCAAATACTCGGCATCTTTATTCCACTGATTGTTACCAACTGTGCCATTCTGGGCCGGGCCGAAGCCTTTGCCAGCAAGCAGAATGTAGGCATGGCCGCCTTCGATGGTTTGATGATGGGGCTGGGCTTTTTGGCCGTGCTGATATTGCTGGGAGCCATTAGAGAGCTGCTGGGCCAAGGCACAGTATTCGCCGATATGCACCTGCTGTTTGGTGCCGGCGCCTCCGACTGGGTAATGCAGCCCTTGGGTGACAGCTATAGCTTTTTGGTGATTATTTTGCCTCCGGGCGCATTTCTGGTCACCGGGTTTTTGATCGCAATCAAAAATGCCATTGATGCCGCCAACAAGCGCCGAGCAGATGCCAAAAAAGATGCCCCAGTAAAAGGAGCTAAACGCATCAGAACCACAGGGCATATCAGTTAGAAATTAATCAGCTATAGCAGTGTCAAAAAGCATGGAAGAAAAAAGGACGTTGTAGACTATGCACAAAACTGGCGCCCAGCTAGTGCGCTATGCACTGGAACAACTCAGCATCAAAAATACCTTTGGCATTGTCGGCCTGCACAATCGCGAGCTCTATAATGAGCTTAATGAGTCCGGCTCCATTACCCCCCACCTGGTCAATCAAGAACTCAGCGCCGTCTTTATGGCCGACGCCATCAGCCGCACCTCCTCCCCAGGGGAAATCGGCGCCATACTTATCACCGCCGACGCCATCATCAGCCAGGGCATAGCCGAAGCATTTATCTCAGGCATACCATTATTGATTATTGCCGGAGGCCCGCTGGCTAACACCCCAACCAACGGCATAGACCAGCAGCAACTGTTGCAACCGGTGACCAAAGCCTGTTTTAAAATCACCCAGCTCGAAGATATTGTCAGCACCATTTTTGAAGCCCAACAAATTGCCATCAGCGATAAACCCGGCCCGGTATTTGTCGAAATACCCATAGATGTACAGCTGCATACGGAAGATCTGGACAAGCCATTGCCAGTGCATCTGTCAGCCGCTAATCAAGCAGAACTCGACCAGCAACAAATTGATGCCACAGCCCGGCGCTTGTTAAATGCACAGAGCCCCAGCCTGCTATTGGGCTGGGACGCAGTCCAGGCCCGCACCGACCTTGCCGCCCTGGCAGAGCTGCTAGCCGCCCCGGTTTGCACCAACCTCGAAGGCAATAGCGCCTTCCCCGCCGACCATATGTTGCACGCCGGATTGCTGTTTAACCCCAGCGCCCAGAGAGTACTCAAAGACTGCGACTGCCTGCTGACCATAGGTATCAAGAACAGTGATCTGGAAGTGGCACCAGAACAGATTATTGAACTGCAGCCCCAGGCCATTCCAGCAATGGTATATAAGCTCAAAGAGCTGAAAGTGCAGCAACCACAAACCGACCCCAAACAAACCAAACAGATCAGCAGAGACAAAGCCGACCTAAAAGAAGACTGGCTCGAACACAACAGCAAAGGCCGAGTAAACCCCGCCGTATTTTTTGACGCCTTGAGCGCCGCGCTCGACCAAGACGCCATCATAGTCACCGGCCACGGCACCCATCGCGCCCTGGCAGCAGAACTGCTGCCCATCAATGACCAACGCATGTTTATTAGCCCCACCAGCTTTAATGCAATGGGCTACTGCGTGCCCGCCGTCAATGCCATTAAACTGGCCAAACCAGACCGGCAAGTGGTGGGCATAGTGGGCGATGGCGCCATGGTTATCAATGGCATGGAAGCACTGACCGCAGTGCGGGAAAAACTGGGGACTGTGTATTGCCTGTTTAATAACAGCGAACGCAACGGCGCCAAAAACCTCGGCCATATTAACTGGGGATCCTTTGCCGATGCTCTTGAATGTGGGTACTTCCCCATCACCAATAACAGAGGCATCGACATCGTAGTGCGCCGGGCACTGGAAACTGCTGCCCAGGGGCAGCCAGTGATATTGGATATCTGCATCGACTACAGCCGCAAAAGCTACTATGGCCAACAGCAAGAAAAAGCCCAGCTGGCGCAACTGCCAGGCAGAGATAAGCTAGGCATTGTAAAACGGGCAATAGTGCGCAAAATAATGGGCGCAAGATCAAGCTAAGGCTTGCTAGTAAGACTCCAAGTCCCTAGCGAACAGCATCTCAATATTGCGAAACGCCTTAAACTCCAAATGATTATTGCTCGGGTCGCGCACAAATAAAGTTGCCTGCTCCCCCTCCCGCCCCGCAAAGCGAATATAAGGCTCAATCACAAACTCAATACCATTGGCCTTCATCATCTCCACCGCCTGCTCATACTGCTGCCATTCCATAATCACACCAAAGTGAGAGGCCGGCACCGCATGACCATCCACAGCGTTGGTAGCCGCAGATGGGTGATCTTCAGGGGCAACTAAATGAGCCACCAGCTGGTGCCCAAAGAAATCAAAGTCGATCCAGCGATCGGATTCCCGGCCCGTGGGGCAACCGAGAATGCCAGTGTAAAAACCGCGGGCAGCTTCCAGGTCAGTGACTGGAAAGGCAAGATGGAAACGGGGGTACATGGGATTGCTCATGGCAGCTAGTATATTGAAAGGTTAGGGAAAAGTATCGCAAGTAATCTGAGGGGCTCTCGCCTGTCACCCTGAGGAGCGAAGTCGCCAAGGATATCACCCCACAAAAAAGGCGGCAGTAATACAACCTGCCGCCTCGAGGGGAGAGTCGGTTTTAGACGCGCTCACACATCTCAATAATTGTTAATGCTCAGCCACTCGCCAGGCCCGTGACTGGTTCAGGACATCTCTAACACGCTCTTTATCAACACAATCGCGAGTTACAACCCCGGAACTATTGCTCATGGACTGAACCGCCTGAAACACACCGTACTGCACAATGTGCACCAGCCGACAATCCATATCTTCCATATGATTCAACACTTCATAATAGATATCTAAATACAGTGCACTGGACTGCAAAGAATCTTTGGAGTTGGCCTTGCCATCCCCATTAACCCGAATCGATCGATCCTTGGGCCAAAGGCTCATAACAAGGTCAAAACATTGCTCGAATTGGTCTTCTCTGATCTTATGCACCACTGTGTTAATCTCCAAATCCCTTTGGTTGTGGGTTAAATTATCAGTATTAAATATAGATTGGTTGTCTGTAAAAAGCCCAGCAACTGCTGGGCTATTTAGATTACTAATGCAATAACTAGAATGCCCTGGTAAAACCAAAAGAGAACGCATCCAACTCAGAATAGTCCATAAATGCCAAATTGCCGCCGTAATAGGCGTCACCTGCAAATACACCGCTGGAAGCCGACAGTAGGGCACCACAGGCCAAAGAGCGAGCGACATGAGTTTTCTTAAACATACTAAATTTCCTTATAAAGTTTAAATACTTAAGTGAGGTAAAGGCAGTTTCACAACGTGCCTTCAGCGTTGTTAAACGTCATGTTGCGCATTGACCAGATAAACTTAGACCATATAGGCCGGTTTCGCAGACTAATCACCAAAACACAACATTTATGAGATTTGCTTCACGATTCCCAGGAAAGAGCACGTCTAGCGCTTAAAAGTTGTTGTGGCTCGCTTATTGCGATAACAGCCTTGAAATACTTTCAATTCGAGTCTGGACCTAATTTTTCTTTTGTTTGATCACCACATTGCCGAGAGAGCGTTTCCATTCTTTGCCACCGTCGGGGTTGGTGATTTTTTGACTACGTAATTATTTTGATAGATTTGGTAATCTTGATAGATGTGGCGGGAAAACCAGCCTGACCACAGCATTAAAACCGTGGCAAAACCAATCCGATACCATTGATATAAATCCAAAGACATATCGCTTCCCGCGAAGATTAAAAGCTTCCTGCTGCGCGGTTTCTAAATGCGTGCCGATGTCTGTTTAATTGTAGCCGGTTTTTACCTGGCTGCCAGAATAGGGAGTAATGATGCCTGTGCAGGGCTCTTGATATGTTTCGCTGCGCTCAACACGCCCTGTGCAGAGCTTTGGGTAAAAGATGTCAGGGGCATTCAAACGCTCGGAAAAATCACCAGGGCAAACTATCCAAATCTACATTACCGCCAGTCAAAATAATCGCCACCCGCTTACCTTGAAACTGCTCGGGCTGATCTATTATTGCCGCCAGAGGCACGGCGCAGGAAGGTTCCACAATGACTTTAAGTCGCGTCCAGATCAGACGCATGGCTTCGACTATGCGCTCTTCGGAGCAGAGCAAAATCTCGTCCACAGTCTCACGCATCACCTCAAAGTTGCGCACCCCCACTGTGGCGCGCAAGCCATCGGCAATGGTGTTGGGACTGTACTCGGCAAGTCTTTCGCCTCGCTGGAGGCCAAGCCAGGCATCTTTGGCCTGCTCTGGTTCTGCCCCTATCACCCGGGCATTGCTCTGGGCTTTTACGCAGATACCTGTGCCACCTAATAATCCACCCCCACCGATTGGGGCCATCACTATATCCACAGGCTCGTCGATCTGTTCCAACAGTTCCAGAGCGGCAGTGCCCTGCCCGGCAATAATCACGTCGCTGTCATAGGGGTGCACCAATGTGCTGCCCTGCTCTGATATAAGTCTGACTACTGTTCCTTCCCTTGCCGCCATTGTTGGCTCGCAGAGTTCTATATGGGCACCATAGCCAGCAACTGCATCTTTCTTTACCTGGGGAGCGTTTTCTGGCATGACCACGGTGCAGGGGGCACCACGCAGGGCAGCGGCCCAGGCCAGTGCGGCGCCATGATTGCCGGAGGAATGGGTAATTACGCCTTTTTGCAGGCTGGCATTATCCATGGAGAACACAGCATTACAGGCACCCCGTGCTTTGAAGGCACCTATTTTTTGAAAATTTTCTGCTTTGAAATAGAGTTCGCAGCCGATCATTTGATTAAGCAGCTGGCTTTGCAAAATGGGCGTGCGATGAATATGGGGCGCTATGCGCTTATGGGCTTGGTGAATATCTTTAATGGTTAATTCCATGCTTCCAGTTTAGTCTAATCAAGGCGATCCTGGCGACTAAAACAAATAATTTGCAATCGGCAAATTTGCCATATACTTGGCAGTGAAAGCAGCAGGTTACAGATCTAAAAAAAGGAATATGCATGATCAGGGTTTGTGTTTTTGATGGTACCGATATCTCTGTGGGCGGCACAGAGCTTATTACCTTACCTCTACCCAAGGGGTCATCATTGTGGATTGATATTTACAATGAAACCGCTGTAGCTGAGGAGATAATCTTTGATCAGTTTGGCTGCCACCCACTCTGTATTCAAGACGCACGCCGAGAGCGTCATCCGCCAAAAACTGAGCACTTTAAAGATCAGTCATTTGTATTGCTGCGGGCGCTCAATTCAGTATCTGAGGGGCTGTCCTTTGAGACCCAGCAAGTAGCTTGCTTTATTGGTTCAAACTTTTTAATTACGCGCCACGATCAGCCCTCTGGGATTATTGATAACTGGTGGAACTTTGGTGATGTTGAGGGCCCTATGGCAAAAGGACCCTGGGTGTTGTTTGCGGCCATTACCAATAGCATGGGGCTGGCGTATATAGATATGCTGTTAGAGTTTGAACCCACTTTGTCCGGCTTTGAGGATTCGCTACTGGATTCCCCCAGCGATGAGTTGCTGCGTGAACTAATTACCTGCAAAACCTCGTTGCGCAAACTCAAGCGCATGCACAGTTACCATGACAGTGCCTACGCAGAGTTGCTGCAGCACTTCGATAATGACAATCTAACCTCTGCTGAGTCGCGCCATGCGGTCACCGATGTCTATGAAAAGTTTGAGCGTCTGCACAGCCTGTCATCACTGTATTATGATCTCGCGGGAGATCTGATTGATGGACATATATCCCTTACCTCCCACAAACTCAATGACACCGTGCGCATACTCACAGTGGTGACTGCTATCTTTGTGCCTCTGGGTTTTCTGGCTGGCCTGTATGGCATGAATTTCGATAATATGCCGGAGTTACATCAGCCCAATGGTTATTTTATTTTGGTGGGCTTAATGGCCACCATTGCTGCAAGTCTGGTGGTTGTGTTTAAAAGGAATAAATGGCTGTGATGGAAAAGATTGAATACTGGCTGACATTACCGATTATACAAATCGGTGATTTTTCACTGCGTCTGGCTGACCTGGCGTCTGCCTTGGGCATTATTATTGTCACCATGATTGCGTCTCGGCTTCTAACTCGCGCGGCCACTGTGGCAGGCAAGCGCAGCCGCGCTAAAGATCAAAACATCTATGTTGTTAATCGGGTACTAAAATATCTGGTTTATGCTCTGGGCATTTTTATGGCTCTGTCGGTGCTGGGTTTTAGTTTTGATAAGCTGGCCATTATCGTCGGCGCATTGGGTGTAGGAATTGGCTTTGGTTTGCAGTCTATTGTTAACAACTTTGTCAGCGGCATTATTATTCTGTTTGAGAAGTCTCTGCGGGTGGGGGATTTTATTGAGCTGCCCAATGGTCTGCTCGGAGAAGTGCGGGAAATTAATATCCGTAGCACTTTGATTCGCACATTAGACAATGCCGATATCCTGGTGCCCAACTCAGACTTTATCACTAATCAGGTAAATAACTGGACTCTGAATGATGATGTCCGGCGCTTTACCATTAACTTCAGTGTGGCCTATGGCAGTGATTTGGATCTAGTTAAAAAAGCTGGTCTGGAAGCGGTGCATACTGTCGAACATACATTGCAGCGCCCGGGGCTGATGCCGGATATTCTGGTGCGTGAACTGGGGGCTTCTGGTGTGGAATGCATGCTGTCGGTGTGGACTGAAGGTGATCTGGTAAAGCGGCCCGGGCTAATAACCTCTACTTATCTGACGGCCATCTACAATAGCTTGCGCAAGCATGGCCTGGAGATTCCATTCCCACAGATGGATGTGCATATGCGCAGTTAAGAATTTTTACCTAATAAAAAAGCCGCTCAATTGAGCGGCTTTTTTATTGCTGTCTCAGGCTTACAGATATTTACTTAAGATCGCGGCCGCGGTTGGCTGCAATTCTTAAACGCAGAGCGTTCAGCTTAATAAACCCTTCAGCATCGGCCTGATTGTAGGCGCCACCATCATCATCAAAGGTAGCGATATTGGCATCAAACAAGCTGTCATCGGACTTGCGGCCTACAACGCTAACATTGCCTTTGTAGAGCTTGATACGCACATCACCATTAACCACATCCTGGGTCTGGTCGATGGCGCTCTGCAACATCAGGCGCTCTGGTGCCCACCAGTAGCCGTTGTAAATCAGCTTGGCGTACTTGGGCATCAACTCATCTTTCATATGGGCCACTTCGCGATCCAGTGTCAGCGACTCAATGGCGCGGTGGGCTTTCATCATCACTGTGCCCGCTGGGGTTTCGTAACAGCCGCGGGACTTCATGCCCACGTAGCGGTTTTCAACAATATCCAGTCGGCCTACACCATTGGCGCCAGCAACCTTATTTAAATATTCAATCACCCTGGCCGGGGACATAGCCTCACCATCAATGGCCACAATATCACCCTTCTGGTAACTGATGGTCATGTAGGTGGCTTGATCTGGCGCTTCTTCCGGCGAAACAGTCCAGCGCCACATTTCATCTTCGGCTTCCGACCAGGGGTCTTCCAAATTGCCGCCTTCGTAGGAGATATGCAGCAGATTGGCGTCCATGGAGAATGGGGACTTTTTGCCGCGCTTCATTTCGACGGGAATCTTGTGCTCGGCACAGTAGTCCATCAACTTATCTCGGGAGTTCAGGTCCCATTCGCGCCAGGGGGCAATCACTTTGATGCCTGGCTTTAAGGCGTAAGCACCCAGCTCAAAACGCACCTGGTCATTACCTTTGCCGGTAGCCCCATGGGAGATTGCATCGGCGCCGGTTTCGTTAGCGATCTCTATAAGACGCTTGGCGATTAATGGGCGGGCAATGGAAGTACCCAGCAGGTACTCGCCTTCATAAATAGTGTTGGCGCGAAACATGGGGAATACATAGTCGCGGGCGTACTCTTCCCTCAGGTCGTCGATATAAATTTCCTTAACACCCAGTGCTTCCGCTTTGGCGCGGGCGGGTTCTACTTCTTCACCCTGACCAATATCAGCTGTGAAGGTAACCACTTCGCAGTTATATTCTTCCCGCAGCCATTTGACGATGACTGAGGTATCTAGGCCGCCTGAGTAGGCGAGAACGACTTTATTGACCGATGACACGTTACTTAATCCTATGCTTGGGAAATCGGGCCGCATTCTACCCTAATTTGACGACTTTGTGTGCCGATTAACCCTGTAGCTCTCTGATCAGATCTGTTTCTGCCTGGTCAAATAATTGATGGCCCATTGCAAAAAATGCGGCCAGTTCATGATCTGTGGGGAATGTATGGTAATCAGGCTCACCATTCTGAGGCTGGGACTGGAGTGCAGCACCAGATTCCAGTTGCCGGACCGCACTGGCCAGCTGATCGCAGCCTGCGGTGTAGAGGTTAAGCACATTGAGCAAGTAGGAGTGTAGGGTATTTAGCGGGATTCTGACAATGGAGAGAATATCACCGGTATCTACACCACTGTCCTGGATAAAATGCATGGTGGAGCCGATCTCAGCATCACTATTGACCATGGCCCTAAAGCTTGCCATCACGCCTCTGTAGTCTGGCAATACCCCGGAGTGCAAATTAATCACCCCGTATCTGGGTATCTCAATAATCGGCTCACGGATAATCAGGCCGAAGCGAATCGAGAGAATCACATCTGGTTGTGTAGCTTGAATGCGTGCAACACCCTCTGGGCCATTGACCTTACCGTCTATATCCCCGAAATCCTGCAGTTTGCAATTAGCCTTGCTGGCAAGGTCGTCAAAGCTATGGGGGCTGTCGGCAATAATCTTTTTTTCAAAAGCTGCCAGGGCCATCAATGGCTCTGGCAGGCTGTGGTCCCGACCGACTTTTTCAGAGATAAAGATCGATAGCCTGTGTGCGCCTAGCAAGTCGATTAGACGGCTAAGGGCAATATGGCTGGCCAGGTCTCTATTGGTTAAAACAGTGATATTCATGGAGTTAGTTTTTCACAAGTGCTCGTATGAAGCCACTGTTTCCGGTAGCATTCACCCTATAACCACGGACTCTTTTTCATGGATCAAATCAGCATTATCCAACCGGACGATTGGCACCTGCATCTGCGCGATGGACGAGCTCTGGAAACCACTGTCCCGGCAGCAGCACGGGGCTTTGGCCGCGGCATTATTATGCCCAACCTAACGCCACCTGCCACTACTGTGGCGGGAGTCGCGGCCTACAGAGAGCGTATTCTGGCCCAGCGCCCGGAGGGTTCTAACTGGGAGCCACTGATGGTTCTCTATCTGACGGACAATACCGACCCGGAGGAAATTCGCGCGGCCAAAGACTGCGGCTTTGTGCAAGGCTGCAAATACTACCCAGCTGGTGCTACTACCAATTCTGATTCCGGGGTGACCGACCTAGCCAACATCAGTGGGGTGCTGGAAGTGATGCAAGAAGTGGGCATGGTATTGCAGCTCCACGGTGAGGTGACCGCCAATGAGATTGATATCTTTGATCGGGAGGCGGAGTTTATTGAGCGCCACCTGCGCGGTCTGGCCGAGCAGTTCCCGCGACTTAAAATTATTTTCGAGCATATTACGACCAGGCAAGCGGCAGAGTTTGTAGCCGAGTCCAGTGATAATATTGCTGCCACCATTACCCCCCAACACTTGCTGTTTAATCGCAACCATATGCTGGTGGGCGGGATTCGCCCCCATCTATTCTGTCTGCCTATTTTAAAACGCAATGTTCATCAGCAGGCCTTGATTGAGGTGGCCACCAGCGGCAATAAAAAATTCTTTCTGGGTACTGACTCTGCGCCCCATATTCAGGGTCGCAAAGAGAGTTCTTGCGGCTGTGCCGGTTGCTTTAGTCACCATGCCGCCATTGAGTTCTATGCCCAGGTGTTTGAGCAGGCTGGAGCTCTGGATAAACTGGAAGCCTTTGCCAGCACTAACGGCCCGGACTTTTATGGCCTGCCCCGCAATAGCGGCAAAATCACATTGCAGCGCCAGTCATGGCAGCTGCCCGAGTCTGTGCCTTACGATGGATCGCAACTGATTCCTCTGGGTGCCGGTACCAGTTTAAACTGGAAGTTGAGTGACTAATGGATATGCCTGAAGAGCTATTGCAACCCTCGTTGATGGCCAAACGCTTTCGCGGTTTTTTGCCGGTGGTGGTGGATGTTGAAACCGGTGGTTTTAATTCAGACACCAATGCCCTGCTGGAAATTGCTGCGGTGATTCTGGAGATGGATGCCCAGGGCAATCTGCAAATCAAAGAGAGTTACAGCAAAAATATCGAACCCTTTCCCGGCGCACTGGTTGAACAGGCAGCACTGGAATTTACTGGCATTGATCTCTATGACCCGGAGCGGGATCCAGAGGAAGAAGGGGAAGCGCTGCGGGAAGTCTTTCGCCCTATTCGCCGAGAAGTTAGCGATACAGGCTGTACCAGAGCAGTGATGGTCGCCCACAATGCCCATTTTGATCTGGGCTTTGTCAATGCGGCAATCAACCGCAATCAGATTAAGCGCAGCCCGTTCCATCCATTCTCTTGCTTTGATACCTCAAGTCTGGCGGGGCTGGCCTATGGTCAAACTGTACTGGCCAAAGCCTGCGCAGCTGCGGATATTGAGTTTAATAATCGCGATGCTCACAGCGCTTTGTATGACACGATCAAAACAGCAGAGCTATTCTGCAAAATCGTTAATCGCTGGAAAGACCTAGGCGGCTGGCCAGCCGCCTAATCGAGCTGTCTTATTTGTCGCTTATTTTTTTAGCCCAGAAGTCAGCTTTTTCAATGCCCAGTTTCTCTGGGTCAAATACCGGATCCACGCCCTGATCAAGCTGGGTTTCATAATCCTGTAGGGCCAATATCGCCGGTTTCTGAATAATCAAAATGGCCACAATATTTAACCAGGCCATTAGCCCAACACCCACATCACCCAGCGCCCAGGCAACATCTGCACTTTTCAGAGCACCATACATTACCGAGGTCAACAGCAGTGCTTTTAGCAACAGCACCAACCAGGCGCGATGCACTTTGCGGTTGATATACATAACATTGGTTTCAGCCACATAGTAGTAGGCAATAATGGTGGTAAAGGCGAAGAACAGCAGGGCAATGGCCAGAATACCGCTGCCAAACCCAGGCAACACTGTGTCAAAGGAGGCCTGCACATAGGCTGGTCCTGCTTGGGCACCGGCAATACCTTCATAGAGCATAGCGCCCTCGGGGCCAGCCACATTGTAAAGCCCGGTCATAAGAATCATAAAGGCGGTGGCGGTGCAGATCAGCAAGGTATCCACATACACGGAGAACGCTTGCACCAAACCCTGCTTGGCGGGATGGGAAACCTCTGCCGCTGCAGCTGCATGGGGGGCAGTGCCCTGCCCAGCTTCATTGGAGTAAATGCCGCGCTTAACACCCCATTGCACAGCCATACCAATAATGGCACCAAAGCCTGCTTCCATACCAAAGGCGCTGCTGATAATCAGTTTGATCACTCCGGGGAACTGATCAATATTGACCACCAGAACCACCAGTGCAATGGCAATATAACCAGCTGCCATCGCTGGCACGGCAATCTGGGTAAAGTGGGCAATACGTTTTACCCCACCGAAGATAATTAGTGCCACACCCACAGCAATAAATAGTGCAGTCGCCAATGGCGGAATGGCCCAGGCATTTTCCATAGCGGCCACAATGCTGTTGGCCTGAATGCCCGGCAGGCAAAAGCCCACAGCAATAATAGTAGCTGCGGCAAACAGCCAGGCATACCAGTTTTGGCCCATGGCTTTTTCAATATAGTAGGCCGGGCCACCGCGGTATTCGCCGTTGTCGTCATACTCTTTATAAATCTGCGCCAGAGTCGCTTCTACATAGGCCGTGGACGCGCCGAGAAAGGCAACCATCCACATCCAGAACACAGCACCTGGGCCACCCATGGCAATGGCCGTGGCAACACCGGCAATATTGCCCGTGCCCACTCGACCGGACAGGGACATGGTCAGGGCCTGAAACGGAGATACGCCGGACTCAGAACTGCGGCCTGCGCGCATCAGTTTTAGCATATGGCGAAAGTGACGCACCTGTAAAAATCTGGTGCGCAGAGAAAAATACAGCCCAGAGCCCAGACACAGATAAATAAGTGCTGAACTCCAGATAATACCGTTGAGTTGGCCGACAAATGCTTCCAAGATACTTCCCCTATGGGCTTGCACGCCCGTTGTGATTATTGTTTTTTGTTATTTTCAGCTGCTGTAAACAGATGGTCTATATCCGACAGGAACTCATCGGTGGACTGTCCACCTCTCACCAGCAGTGTCGGGGGCTCAAGTTTACTAGAATATTTAGGAAATGGGGAAAACTCGCCCCAGCGATTCATTTCACCAACCAGACCAACTATACCCAGCAGCAACACAAAACAGGCACAGCCGGCCCACCGGGCACGAACAGACAGGTTGGTTGCCAGGGCCAGATTGGCACTGAGTAAAACAAAGGCAATAACCAATGCGCTCAGCTGCAGTATATATTCACCGAATAACCGACTATTGAAATTGTAATCCAGCGTCGACAGCAGCCAGCCCGAGCCAGAAAACAACAATGTGGCCAATAGCACCAGACTGTACTGTCCTAACAAATGGGATTCATGGCGAATAATGCGCCCAATCAGTGCCCAAAACAGGGCCACAACCAGAATCAACAGCTGCGCCCCAAGCAGCATGGGGATGGCATTTTTCCATTCCCATTCCACTGCGGTATTGGCATAGATAGCCCCCAGCTCAATAGCAAAGACCACAACAAACAGAGGCAGCCACACTGACAGCCGGTTGAGTCTACTGGTCTCCCGCTCCAGACGATGCAGTAATCTGGTGGGCTCAACCTGCTCCTCCGTGGAGACAATGCGCAATCTGGTGCGGCCAATCTTAATCTCCGAGCCAGACCCAAAAACTCCTTCCCTGTCGCCGACCCGGTTAATCACTTGCAGGCCATTGAGACTTTGCTGGTCCTCAATCAACCAGCCGCCATCAGTCGCCTCAAGGTGCAGATGCACGGGGGAAATATGGGGGTCTGCCAGCACAATATCATTGTCGTAGCCCCGACCTATGCGCACAGAATCAGACTCAACACGAAATTGCCGACGGCTCTTGCCGCCCCAACCGAGAATCTCAACAATTACGGCCATTGGGAGATCTCCATAAATTTGCGCGCAAAAGCGAGGCTGTTCTCTCTGCTCAGGCCAGCCAATGTAAAGTGGCTGATAAAGGCCTTGGAACTGCTGTCGACACTGCCCTGCAAAAACAAACTGTCATAGAGGCCGGGGTAGTCTTTGTAGGCTCTGGTACAAAACACGATTTTACTTTGGCGCTCTGTGGCACTGGTGACAAAATTATTATCACAGTGAAATTCAGTAACATCCTCTTCGCCAGCTCTGTTGCCCGGCGCAAAATCGGCAAACAGTTGCTCGTAGATACTGTAGAACTGCCAGCTGTTTAACTGGTCGGTCTGCAGCCAAAAGAACTGATATTCCAATATGCCGGTTTCAAAACCAGCATTGAGATAGATATTATCTTCACTGCGGCAACTGCGTTCGGCATTGAGAAACTGTGCCTTGGTGCTGGCATTATTGGAGCCGCCCCAGCACTTCACAAATGGGGGAAGCTCCTCGAGCACCTGAGCCTCGCCCAGTTCAATGGGTTGCCAGTCAGCCGCCAGTAAACGGCTAATTTTTTGTTGCTGATCAGCCATAAGCTGACGGCCAATATGCTGGCTGATATCGTCGACTGCCCGACCACGGGTTCTATAGTCGGCAGCTAACTGCTGCAGTCGCCCGGCTGGCACCAGAAAGCTAACCTGGTTGCCTGCAGTGGCAACATTGATACCTACAACCTGACCCTGTTCATTTAATGTGGGCCCACCACTCATGCCAGAATTTAATGAGCCGGTGAAATGCACCCTTGGGTAGTAACTACTTTTATTAATACCATTATAAGTTCCCGGGACTACGGTGAGGCCTAGATCCAGTGGATTGCCCAGAGCATAGACAGGCACACCAGCCTCTGACTCAGTGGCGGCCAGCTGCAGTGGCTCAGCGACCATTAGCTCCGCTTTAACCAGTGCCAGGTCATTGACCACATCCACATCGACCAATGTCAGCAGGCCAGTCCGATTATTGTCGGTGAGATATTCGATGCGATACTGCTGTGGCTCACTGGCGGCCAGTTCAATGACATGATAATTGGTGGCGATCAAACCGCTGGAGTCAATCGGAAACCCTGAGCCAATAGCGCTCTTGCTGCCGGAGGACAGATCAATAATACGAATCTGTAATATGGCTGAGCGGTAATCTGCAAACAGGTTGCGGGCGGTTTCATTTTCGGCATGACTGCCGACACTTATCAACAGCGCACAAATCCAGTACAGGGACAACAGTAATCCTTTATTTTTTTGCAGCATAGCAGTCCAGTTTTTTGCGCAATCGTAGCAGATAGAAATTCACTGACCATTCTTTTACGAAACGGCGACTATTACAAGGGCAACATGCTCTGCTTGACTATTTATCGCTCGCCTGCGTTAGAATAGAGAAAATCAAAAACGCTGAAGATCGATCCTATGACTGACTCCTTTAAAGAAAGCGCACTCAAATATCACACTCACCCACTGCCCGGCAAACTTGAAATCAGACCCACCAAACCATTGGCTAACAAGCGCGATCTGTCGCTGGCTTATTCCCCCGGTGTGGCCCATGCCTGTGAGTTGATTGTTGAGAATGCCACAGAGGTTGCCTCGGTCACCTCCAGGGGTAATCTGGTGGCGGTGATTACCAATGGCACTGCGGTATTGGGCCTGGGCAATATTGGCCCATTGGCGAGCAAGCCAGTGATGGAAGGCAAGGCAGTACTGTTTAAAAAGTTTGCCAATATTGATGTATTCGATATTGAAGTTGATGAAACCGATGTCGACAAGCTGGTGGACATTATTGCCAGCCTTGAGCCCACCTTTGGCGGCGTTAATCTGGAGGATATCAAGGCACCTGAATGCTTTATGGTGGAGAACAAGCTCCGCGAGCGGATGAAGATTCCAGTGTTTCACGATGATCAGCACGGCACTGCCATTGTTGCTGCAGCCGCGATCTACAATGGTCTGCGAATTGTCGAGAAGAAATTTGAAGATGTAAAACTGGTGGTCTCCGGGGCTGGCGCCGCCAGCATTGCCTGTGTCGACCTGCTGGTAAGCATGGGCTTGCAAAAGAAAAATGTGCGCATGATCGACCGCACCGGTGTTATCTACGCTGGCCGCACAGAGGGCATGAATCCCTGGAAGCAAGGTTATGCGGTAGAGACCGATGACCGCACTATTGCAGATGCTATTGAGGGAGCTGATCTGTTTATGGGTCTGTCCGGGCCTGGTGTATTAAACGCCGAACTACTGCAGAAAATGGGTGAAAAGCCGATTATTCTGGCAATGTCCAACCCTATTCCAGAGATTATGCCAGAGGACGCCATGGCCGCCCGCCCGGATGCTATTTTGGCGACCGGCCGCTCGGACTATCCGAATCAGGTTAATAATGTTCTGTGCTTCCCGTTTATTTTCCGCGGCGCCCTGGACTGTGGTGCCTCGACCATCAATGAAGAGATGAAAATGGCTGCGGTAAAAGCCATCGCCGATCTGGCCACCAAAGAGACCTCGGATGTTGTGGCTGCAGCCTATGCCGACGAGCAACTCAAGTTTGGCCGCGACTACCTGATCCCCAAAGCCTTTGATCCCAGACTGATTGAAGATGTGCCTATGGCGGTGGTCAAAGCCGCTATGGCAAGTGGTGTTGCCACGCGCCCGATTGAAGATCTGGAAGCCTATCGCCAGACTCTGCATGAGTTTATCAATCAGGCCGGGCTGTTTATGCAGCCAATTATTGAGGTCGCGAAAAAATCACCAGCTCGCATTGTCTACGCCGAGGGCGAAAATGATGATGTTCTGATGGCAGTGCAGGCTGTGCTGGATGAAAATATTGCTACGCCAATTTTGATTGGCCGCCGGGCTGGAATGGAAGTCAAAATTGATCGCCTTGGTCTGCGCATAGATCTGGATAAACAGGTCGAGATATTCGACCCCAGCGACAATAACAAACATGAAGAATACGCGGCTTGCTATCATGAAATGGTCGGGCGCAATGGTGTTTCTGTGGATGCTGCGCGCAAAATTATGCGCGACGACCACACTGCTATTGCAGCGGTAATGGTCGCCCGTGATGAGGCCGACGGTCTTATTTGCGGTAAGGTGGGGCGCTTTGATTTCCACCTGCGGGAAATTATGCATCTGCTGGGGCCTGAAGATAAAGATCAGCTGGTATCCTCTGCCGCTGTTTTGTTATTGCCTGATGGCCCATTATTTTTGGCCGATACGGCGATGAATGTGGACCCCACGGACAATGAGCTGGTCAAGATTGCTGAGGCCAGCATTGATCTAGTCAAGCGCTTTGGCGTTGAGCCCAAGGTCGCGCTGCTGTCCCATTCAAACTTTGGCACCTCCAATGCTGCCTCGGCGAAAAAAGTCCGCAGTGCGGGCAATATGCTGCGGGACAGTTATCCCGAGTTGCAAATTGATGGTGAGATGCATGTGTTGAGTGCCCTGAATCCCAAACTCCGTGACACTGTTTATTCCCAGGCCAATCTACAGGGCCGCGCCAATGTGCTAGTGATGCCCAACCTGGATGCCGCCAATATTGCCATGGGGCTGATTCGTTCACTGACTGATGCGCTGCTGATCGGGCCCTTTATCAATGGTTTTCGCAAGCCAGCGCATATTGTGATCCCGTCGGTCTCTTCAAGGGGTATCTTTAATATGACGGCGCTGACTGTGGCGGACATTCAGGCTGGGAGTCTCACTAGGAAAAGCTGAAGGCCTTTTATTACAGGAGACTGATGGCTCTTATTAACAGAGGCTGAAGGCTCAATCTTTATCCTTTAGTGAGAGACCCAACTGATAGAGCTGTTTTTTGTCGCCGCCGGTTATCTTGGCGGTGACTGAGGCGGCTTTGGTCAATGGCAATTCCTTCATTAACAGGCCGAGAATTTTTTCTGCATCCACGGAGACATTATCGCTCTCCCCTATATGCCCACTAATCACCAGCACCATTTCACCACGCTGCTGATTGCTGTCTGCCTGCACCTGCGCAAGCAGTTTCTCCAGGCTGCCATGGAGATAGGTTTCAAAGGTTTTGGTAATTTCCCGGGCCATAAAAGCAGGCCGCTTGGCACCAAATACCTCAACCATATCCTGTAATGTCTCCACAATCCGGTGGGGTGCCTCATAACAAACCATAGTCTCGGCCCCTGTTTTCAGGTCCGTCAGAGCGCTCTTGCGCTGACTGCTCTTGGCTGGCAGAAAGCCGATAAATTTGAATTTATCTGTGGGCAGACCAGCAACACTGAGTGCGGCAACCACCGCACTGGCGCCAGGTACCGGGATAACGCTGTAACCCTGGACGCGGGCTTCGGCAACCAGCCTGTAGCCGGGGTCGGAGATCAGCGGTGTGCCTGCATCCGAAATCAGGGCCACATCTTCGCCGTTAGCCAACCGTTTGAGCAGGTTGTAACTGGATTTTTTGTCCGTATGATCATGATAGGCAACGCAGGGTTTATCTATACTAAAGTGGTCGAGCAGCTTTTTGCTGTGGCGAGTATCCTCGCAGGCGATTACACTGACCGCGTTGAGTGTCGCTATGGCCCGAGGTACCATATCCCCAAGATTGCCTATGGGTGTGGCTACTATATATAACGTACCGGATTGATGAGAATTCATGAATAAAAATATTCTGCCATTGATTGCTTACAGTTTGTGCATCTTAGCCTTTATTAGTGGCTGTGCGCCAACAACAACCATGGAAACTATCTCGACACCGGTGATTGAGCTTGAAGCAACGGACGGCTCCGCGCTTGCCCAAGGGGAAAGGTTGCTGCAACAGGCCAGACTCGAAGAGCAACCTGACGGACTGCTGCTACAGGCGGCTATTCTATTTGCCGGAGATCCCCAGAGAATTGCTGACACTCTAGCGATGATTGATAGCGATCAACTGACTGATCCTGAGTATATTCAATTTATTCTGCTGAGCACTCAACTGGATATCAGCATGGGCCGGGCACTTGAAGCCTCTACCTATCTCCAGCAGGAGCGCTTTATCTTTATCAGCCCCGACTTTGATCTTGAATTACAGCTGCGCGCCATCCGATTGCAGGCTGAGATTGATCTGGCCCTGGGAAATGCTGAGCAGTCGCTGCAGGGTTATATTCAGCTGGCCGCAATGAGCAGAGGGCAGCGGGATACCAGGGCAGTCCACGACCATATTTGGCGCCAGCTCAATGCCCAGCCTTTTAGCTATTTGCAGCAGGGTCGCGATCATCGGGATAGCCAGCTGGCCGGCTGGCTGCAACTGGCTGAGTTAAATCGACTCTATCAGGTTGATCACAGTGCTCGTCAACAGGCTCTCAAGGACTGGCGTCAGCGCTGGAGAATCCACCCGGCGGCAAAGCTATCGCCCACAGCACTGAACCGCGCTGGCAGATATGACAAAGCACCATCGCAGGTTGCCCTGCTGCTGCCATTGCAGGGTCAATACGAGATGGCCAGTTATACATTGCTAGATGGTTTTATGGGTGCCTACTACAATCTGCTGGCACAGCAGCAGAGCAATATCGAACCTGACTCAGGAACAGTCCCTGATATTCGCATCTATGACAGCAGTGCCGACTCTATGGAGCAAGTATATAACAGTGCGGTAGAGGACGGTGCCGAATTAATTATTGGCCCCATGCGTCGCTCTGAGGTGGAGGATCTGCTGCCACTTGAGGCTCTGCCAGTGCCTACCATCAGTCTCAACCGCATTGATAATAACAACCTGCTACCGCCAATAAATCTCTATCAGTTTGGCCTGTCACCATTGGATGAGGTCAGCCAGATCGCCGACCGCGCCTGGCAAAAAGGCCAGCGTAATGTGCTGATCGTGGCGCCGGATAATGGCTGGGGCAACAGGGCCGCAGTGTTTTTTAATCAGTACTGGAACAATAAGGGCGGGACTGTATTAAGTCAGGTGATCTATCCCTCGGCGACCAGAGATTTTACCCCGCTGCTC
>JABJOY010000006.1 GCA_018664075.1 Porticoccaceae bacterium
AGAACTAAAAAGCCCCTGCAGTCTAGTGAATACAAGGGCTTCAAAGTATGCTTGGTACCAGTGGCCGGACTCGAACCGGCACGCTTTTAAGGGCGGGGGATTTTGAATCCCCTATGTCTACCAATTCCATCACACTGGCATTTTCCTGCTCTAGCGCGGGCAGGGCGGCGATTATAGCAGTGATCAATGGCTGGTCAACTGATCTCGGCGGGAATTGGGTTTAAATGGTTTGGTGTTTGCGGCTATTTTCTATACTCTTGCGGGCTTGTGATCTTTAACCAGCTAAGACACCGTTAATCAGCCCTATGCGCCGTGATATTTTTAAATTTGAGCTTCCCGATGAACTGATTGCCCGACAGCCTGCGGCTGAGCGGCAGGGCAGTCGTCTGCTGTATCTCGATTCGGCCTCCCAGAGCCTTGAACACAAAGGGTTTGCTGACTTTCTTGAGATGGTGCAGGGCGGTGATTTGCTGGTGTTTAATAATACCAAGGTGATCCCCGCACGGCTCTATGGCCAGAAGGCCAGTGGCGGCAAGATTGAGGTGTTGGTTGAACGGGTATTGGATGCCTATAGTGTGTTGGCCCATATTCGTGCCAGCAAATCTCCCAAGCCTGGCAATCAATTGCATTTTGATAATGATCAGTCCGCACAAATGCTCGGGCGCTCTGGTGATTTATTTGAGCTGCGCTTTGCCCAGCCTGTTTTGGAGGTGCTGGATCAGATTGGTCATATGCCTCTGCCGCCCTATATTGATCGCTCTGATACCGAGCAAGATAAGTCGCGCTATCAGACTGTCTATGCCGAGCAGCCCGGTGCTGTGGCAGCGCCTACGGCTGGGCTGCACTTTGATAAGCAGTTGCTGGCGGATATTCAGGCCAAGGGGGCGCAGATCGCCTTTGTCACCTTGCATGTGGGGGCCGGAACCTTCCAGCCGGTGCGAGCCGAGAATATTCAGGACCACAAGATGCATTCGGAATGGTTGCAAGTAACGGATGAGCTCTGTGAGCAGGTAGCCGCAACCAAGGCCAATGGTGGTCGGGTTATCGCGGTGGGCACTACCAGTGTGCGCTGTTTAGAAACGGCTTCTCAGTCCGGTGCAATTCAGCCTTTTGAGGGAGATACAGATATTTTTATCTATCCCGGTTATCAATTTAAGGTGGTGGATGGCCTGTTAACGAACTTCCACCTCTCTGAGTCCACATTGCTAATGCTGGTCAGCGCCTTTTCCGGTTATCGATCTATAATGGCGGCCTATAAAGAGGCGGTGGCTGAGCGCTATCGATTCTTTAGTTATGGCGATGCGATGTTTCTAATTCACAACCCCGATGCAGCACAGGAAGTACCTGACCATGAGTAATGACGCGAGCCGCGAATGTTTTATGCAATTTAATGTCTCTGCCACCGATGGCAAAGCCCGTCGCGGCGAGCTGACATTTCCTCGCGGCAAAGTGCAAACCCCGGCGTTTATGCCTGTGGGTACCTATGGCACGGTTAAAGGCATGTTGCCCCGGGATATCAAAGAAATTGGTGCGGAGATTATTCTCGGCAATACCTTTCATCTGATGCTGCGTCCGGGCACTGAGGTGATCAAACAGCATGGCGATCTGCACGATTTCATCCAGTGGCAAGGGCCTATACTGACCGATTCCGGCGGTTTTCAGGTGTTTAGTCTGGGGGATATGCGCAAGATTACAGAGGAGGGGGTGACGTTTAAATCCCCGATTGATGGCAGTCCGGTATTTATTGACCCGGAGACTTCCATTCAGGTGCAACATGATCTGGGCTCCGATGTGGTAATGATCTTTGATGAGTGCACTCCTTATCCGGCTACGGAAAAGGAAGCTCACAAGTCTATGGAGTTGTCGATGCGCTGGGCCCAGCGCAGTAAAAATGCCCATGGTGACAATCCCTCGGCGCTGTTTGGAATTGTGCAGGGCGGTATGTATGAATCTCTGCGCGATGAATCTCTGGCTGGTCTGGAGCAGATCGGTTTTGATGGCTACGCCATTGGTGGTCTGTCTGTGGGTGAGCCGAAGGAAGATATGATTCGCATTCTTGATCATTTGGCAGACAATATGCCTGCCCACAAGCCCCGTTACCTGATGGGTGTGGGGAAACCGGCGGATCTGGTGGAAGCGGTGCGCCGGGGCATTGATATGTTTGACTGTGTGATGCCCACCAGAAATGCCCGCAATGGCCATCTGTTTACCAGCACTGGGGTGATTAAAATCCGCAATGCGGTGCATCGTCATGACACTCGAACGCTGGATGCTGAGTGCGACTGTTACACCTGCACCAATTTTAGTCGGGGCTATCTGCACCATCTGGAAAAATGCGGCGAAATGCTTAGCGCCCAGCTCAATACAATTCATAATCTGCGCTACTATCAGACGTTGATGGCTGGTCTGCGCGAGGCGGTTGCTGAGGGGCGGCTAGAGGATTTTGCTGCTGAGTTTTATGCCAAGCAGGCTTCAACCTAGTCGTTAAATTGCCAACAGGGTTTAAATCCTTATTTGTGCCCCTATTTATGACCTAATATCGCTATAATGCGCGCTTAAAATAAAGGATCGCACCAGTCATGCCAAACAAATTTCCTCTGTGGAAGAATGTACTTATTCTTCTCGTCGTTACTTTCGGCTTTATCTATGCCGCGCCCAACCTGTATCCACCTGATCCGGCGGTTCAGCTATCTGGCCAGAGTGGTGCCATGGTGATTGATCAGGCCATTCTGGATAAGGTCGAGTCCTCTCTCGATGAAGCTGGCATTGAATATTTTGCTGGTGAGGCTGACGGCAGCACTGCTCTGGTTCGTCTGCGTGATGGTGGCCTGCAGCTGCGCGCCAAAGAGGTGATTCAGGCGGAGATGGGCGGTGACTATATTGTTGCCTTGAATCTGGCACCTACCACCCCTGACTGGCTGTTGAGTTTGGGTGGTGCGCCCATGAAGCTGGGGCTCGATCTGCGTGGTGGCGTGCACTTTTTGCTTGAGGTGGATCTGGACTCGGCACTGACAAACAGGCTTGAAGCTGATTTGCTGAATATCAAAACTGAACTGCGGGAAGAGCGTATTCGCTATGGCAGCTTTTCCGTTAAAGGCCGTCAGATTGTTGGCCAGTTCCGCGATGAGGAACAGGTCGAGAGAGCCTCTGCCTTAATTCGCGCCAATTATCGAGATCTGCAGCCCCAATCAGGGCAGGGGCAAAATGCGCTTTCTCTGGTGCTTAATCTCAGTGACGTTGCCACCCGTGAAATTGAAGATAATGCGATCAAACAAAATCTCACATCTCTGCGCAATCGCGTTAATGAACTCGGTGTGTCTGAGCCTCTAGTGTCCCGTCAGGGCAAAAATCGTATTGTGGTAGAACTGCCCGGTGTCCAGGACACCGCAGAGGCCAAGCGTATTATTGGTAAAACGGCCAATCTTGAATTCCGCTTGGAATCCGATGGCCGTAGTGGCGAAACGTTCGATTTTCGTACTCCCTCAGGTCAGGGTCCCAATGCCCGTCTGGAGAACAAAGCGGTAATCACCGGCGAAAATGTGACAGACGCTCGCGCCAGCTTTGATGAAAATGGCCGCCCTCAGGTGAGTATTGATCTGGACGCCAAAGGTGGCTGGCAAATGGGTTATGCCACTCGAGATAATATTGGCCGCGCCCTTGGTGTGCTGTTTATCGAGTATAAAACCAGACTGGACAAATCTATCGATGAAAACGGCGAGCTG
>JABJOY010000038.1 GCA_018664075.1 Porticoccaceae bacterium
AATGGTATCAATAGCGGTAGGCACAAACCGTGATTTTGATCACAGGATATATGGAGACAGTCGACTAGAGTGACTGGAGTAGGAAACTAAGGGTAAGGGATCAGCCCTGAGATGCAGAATCCCCCGGATCTCCTCCCCCTAGCATAATGCTGATCCAGCGAGTATCAGGCTGATTTTCCAGCGCAATTTTAATCATGATGGTCAGGGGGATAGACAGCAACATGCCCACTGGACCCAGGACCCAGCCCCAGAGCACCAAAGAGACAAACACCACCAGAGGCGACAGGTTTAGCCCTTTGCCCATCCAGCGGGGTTCAATCATATTGCCCATCACCAGATTAACCAGCACAAATCCGAGCAGAGTCAGGCCAGCATAGACAAACCCAAGCTGCACCAGAGCCAGCAGCACCGCTGGTACAGCGGCAATAAAGGAACCCACCGTGGGCACAAAATTTAATAGAAAGGCCAGCAGCCCCCAAAGCACCGCATAGTCGACACCCAGAATGCTTAACCAGATAAAAATCAGCAGGCCAGTGACCAGACTGATCGCCGCTTTGATAGCCAGATAGTTGTGCACACTGTCGGAGAACTTGTTCAGCCATTCCTGATTGGTATTGCCACCCCGAGCCAAGCGCAGCTTTTCACCAAAACCGATGTTTTCTGCGAGAATAAAAACCACGGTCAACAGGATCATGACCGCATTGGTCATTACATTGCCAAAGGAGGCCAATGTACTGCCCACCAGCTTCATCACGGCGCCGGGGTCAAAGCTGCTCTGCCATTGTTGGGCATCAATCTCCACTCCGCGCAGGCTCAGCCACTGTTGCACGCCGGTACTCATAGCCGATAGCTTATCCGAATACACCGGGATATCCTGGCGGAAATTGTCAATTGAAGAGCCAATCACTGCGGCTAGAATCAGCCCCACCAGAATTACCAGCATCACCACCAGCAGTATCGCCAGCCCGCCAGGTACCCGATGGTTTTTCAGCCAGGTCAGTAACGGCGACACAATCATGGCAATAAATACGGCTAGCAAAAACGGAACCAGCAGAGGGCCGGCCATCTTTAGCCCGGAGACCACCACCACAAATGCGGCGCTGATCACCAGAAATTTGGCAATCGGTGAGGTTTTATCATTCATGGTTATGCTCCAATGCCTGTAGCTCTCTCTTTAGGCCATCCAGTATCTGCATTAGCTCCTCGCGTCCCCGGGAATTAAAGATTACCAACCCATGGCGCTCACTCAATGCGCTTTCAGCTAACATAGCACATTGCTGGCGAATTTTATCTAGCTCCGGGTCGTGGCGAATTGGCATGCCAACAAATACATCCCAGTCAGCAATAGTGGCCGTCTCTGCCAGCACTGACTCAAGCAGGGCTTTAATATTGACCGCTTCCACGCGATACACCGGCAGACCCACATAGCGAAATACCAGAAGAGCCAGCATAACAACGCAAAAGATGAGAGCCACTGTGATAATAAAATCCATCTGCGAGCCTAGGGAAAGAACAACAATTTGATTGCCATCAACATGGTCACCAGCGTAATAATTGGCTGAACAAAACCACTGCCACGCTGCATAACAAGGTTAGAACCTAATCGCGCACCAATCATCTGAGCAACTGACATAGCAATTGCAAGGTGCCAGATAACGTAGCCGCTAAACACAAAAATCAATGCCGAAGTACCATTCACCGCCAGTATCATCAACTTGGTTTCCGCAGTGGCCTTAACCAAATTATGGCCTAGCAACCAGACAAACAGGAACGGCATAATTGAGCCCATACCAGGGCCAAAAAAACCGCCATAAAACCCCATACCCAACGCTGCCGTGCAGGCAAACCAGCGCTGACTGATTTTCTGTGGCTGATCCCTGTCATTGACCTTTGGAGAGACTAAAAAGTAGATAGCGATGGCTAATAATAGAAACGGTATCAGTCTGGTCAGTAGCTCTGAATCCAGACTCTGCACCACCAATGTGCCTACCGCTGAACCGGCTATGGCTAGCGCAATAGAAAGCCTCAGGGGCTTGATATCCAGATGACCTTTGCGAAAAAAATTCCAGGCGGAAGACAATGTGCCAATCGAACTCTGCACCTTGTTGGTGGCCAGAGCATTGAGAGGAGGCAAGCCAGCCCAGAGCA
>JABJOY010000002.1 GCA_018664075.1 Porticoccaceae bacterium
GGTCTATGGAACCCTCTGTCAGTGGGCTATTCAGATGATCAATATTCTTACCAACTCATTGGATGTGCGCGGCGGCATGATGGCCTCGTCGCCAGCCTTTGGTTTTATTAAGCCAGGGGAGTCCGGTGCCGGGCACTTTGCCGCTTTCCATAGCCGCGTTAGTGGCCTGCCGGAATTTGCCGGTGAATTACCTGCCACTGTGATGGCCGAAGAAATGCTCACTGAAGGTGAGGGCCAGATTCGCGGTCTGATAACCACAGCCGGTAATCCAGTGCTATCAGCCCCCAATGGCAATCTGATGGATAAGGCACTGGCCGGCCTGGACTTTATGGTGTCGATTGATTTTTATATTAATGAAACCACCCAGCATGCGGATATTATTTTGCCCCCCACCAGTGCGCTAGAGCATGATCATTATGATTTGGCTTTCCACCGACTGGCGGTGCATAACACAGCGCGCTTCAATGAAGCCGTGTTTGAGCCCGCCGAGGGCAGCAAACATGACTGGGAAATCTTTAATGAGCTGGGCTTGGCCGTGGCCGCACGCAAAGGTATGGATGCCAAGCCCCTGCCATCCCCGGACAAGCTGATTGATATGGGCATCCAGCGCGGCCCCTACAGCGCCGCTGCTGGTCACGAACTGGAGCTGACCTTGGATAAGATAAAACAGCATCCCCATGGTTTGGATATAGGCCCATTGCAGCCTAGCCTGCCTGAGCGGCTCTGTACCAGTGACGGCAAGATTACCTTGATGGCCGACTATATTATCGAAGATCTGGCGCGCCTTGGCACAGATCAGTCAGCCACTGCAAAGGATGAATTTTTATTAATTGGCCGCCGCCATATTCGCTCTAATAATAGCTGGATGCACAATTCCCATCGACTGGTTAAAGGCAAGCCGCGGTGGCAGTTACTAATGCACCCGGATGATCTGGCCGCCCATCAGTTGCAGGACCAGTCTCAGGTGCGCATCCAGTCCCGGGTGGGCGAGGTGCAGACCCAGGTGGTTGCCAGCGATGAAGTTATGCCAGGAGTAGTGAGCTTGCCCCATGGCTGGGGACATAAGCGCGATGGTGTCAGCATGGAGATCGCGGCAGAGCAGGGCGGGGTAAGTTGCAATGACCTTACCGACGATAAACTGATCGACCAGGCCAGCGGCAATAGTGCCCTTAATGGTGTGCCGGTCAGGGTATTTGCAGTGCAGTAATATTTGCTTTGCCAAAGCCGCTGTTAACCAAAATAAAATATTAGGGTTGACAGTGTCGGCTCCGGGCTTATCATCGTCGCCTTAGTCACAGATAACCCCGGAGTTTGGCCATGCAGCCTCAAGATGGATCTTCTATCCGCCACGACTGGACCAGAGGACAGGTTCTCAGTCTGTTTAACCAACCTTTTAATGATTTGCTATTTGATGCCCAGGTGATGCATCGCCAACATTTTGATCCCAATCAGGTGCAGCTCAGCACCCTGCTGTCGATTAAGACCGGCGCCTGCCCCGAAGACTGCAAATACTGCCCCCAGAGTGCCCGCTACGACACCGGTTTGGAAAAAGAAAAGCTGCTGCAAATAGAACAGGTTATCGAGGCCGCCAAAGTTGCCAAGGCCAGCGGCTCCAGCCGTTTCTGTATGGGCGCTGCCTGGCGCTCGCCCCATGATCGCGATATACCCGCCGTGGCAGAGATGATTCGCGAGGTAAAATCTCTGGGTCTGGAAACCTGCATGACATTGGGTATGCTCAGTGAAGATCAGTCCGATAAACTGGCCGATGCCGGACTGGACTACTACAACCACAATCTGGATACCTCCAAAGAATTTTACGGCGAGGTGATTACCACCAGAACCTATCAGGATCGCTTAAACACTCTGGCCAATGTGCGCAATTCCGGTATGAAAGTTTGTGCTGGGGGTATTGTGGGTATGGGCGAAGAGCAACAGGATCGCGCCGGCTTATTAATGGAGTTGGCCAATTTACCGGTGCACCCGGAATCTGTGCCCATTAATATGCTGGTTAAAGTGGCTGGCACGCCGATGGCCGATGAGGCCGATCTGGATCCCTTTGAGTTTATTCGCACCATCGCAGTGGCTCGGCTAATGATGCCTAAATCCTATGTACGGCTGTCGGCGGGACGGGAGGATATGAATGAGCAGATGCAGGCCATGGCGTTTATGGCCGGCGCCAATTCAATTTTCTACTGCGATAAGTTACTGACAACTCCCAACCCAAAGGCCAATACTGATATGCAGTTATTGCAGCGTCTGGGGATAAAGCCCGAGGAGTATCAGGCTGATAAAGACAGCCAGCAGCAGGAAGATGATCTGCACCGGGCCATTAACAAACACAAAAACGACCTATTGTTCTACCGGGCTAATTAATATCCATGACCAGTATGGATGCCATTCTTCAGGCCCAGCTTGACCAGCGCCAGCAGCAGTTTCTCTATCGCCACAGAACCAATGTAGCGTCCGGCTGTGATTCAGTATTGCAGGTTGAGGGCAAGTCCCTGGTTAACTTCTGCAGCAATGACTATCTGGGGCTGGCCAGTCACCCGGATATTGCCGCCGCCTTAAAGGCTGGCGTTGACCAATATGGCACTGGCAGTGGTGCCTCCCATTTAATCAGTGGTCATTCCAATGCCCACCACCAGTTGGAAGAGCAGCTGGCTGAATTTACGGGTCGCCCCAGAGCATTATTATTTAGCACCGGCTATATGGCCAATCTGGGGCTGATCAATGCTCTGGTAAACCGCCGTGATCTGGTGCTTGAAGATCAGCTTAATCATGCCTCGCTGCTAGATGGTGGCCATCTCTCTCGGGCCGACTACAAACGCTATAAGCATAATAATATGCAGCAGCTGGACTATCTGCTTGAGCAGAGTAACGCCAGCCGCAAACTGATTGTCACCGATGGTGTATTTAGCATGGATGGAGATGTGGCACCGCTGGCGGAGATGAGTGCTCTGGCAGCACAGCACAATGGCTGGCTTATGGTCGATGATGCCCACGGCATAGGCGTGCTGGGTGCAACCGGTGGTGGCATTGTTGAGCAGCAGGGTTTAACCATGGAGCAGGTGCCGATTCTAATGGGCACTCTGAGCAAAAGTTTTGGTACCTTTGGGGCCTTTGTCGCTGGTAGTGAAGCCTTAATAGAAACCCTGATTCAGTTTGCCCGCACCTATATTTACACCACCGCACTGCCACCGGCGATTGCCTGTGCCAGCAGTGCCAGTTTGCAGCTTGTTCGCAATCAGCACTGGCGCAGAGAGAAGTTACACAACCTGATCGGGCAATTTCGCAACGGTGCCGAGCAGATTGGTCTGCGACTTATGGACTCAAATACACCAATTCAACCCATATTGATTAATGATGATCAGCTGGTATCAACAGTTAACCAGCAGCTGCGGGACAAGGGCTTTATGGTCGGTGCTATCCGACCTCCCACCGTGCCAGCTGGTACAGGGCGACTGCGTATTACCTTGTCTGCCAATCATAGTGACGAGCAGATCGACCAGTTATTGGAGGCGCTCGACAGTTGTCTGTAAATATTGCCAGCAATATTCAAGGGAAACTTTTTCCTGGTCTGACCTATTACCCCTGTTCAGGCACCAGGCTTCACGCAGATCCACTGGTACTGATTCATGGCTGGGGTGCCGATAGCCAAATCTGGCAGCAGTTGCCGGATCAGCTTAGTCAGATGGCCGATATTATTACTCTGGATCTGCCCGGTTGCGGTGGTTCGCAAGCTATAGAGGATTATTCTATTGCTGGCCTCCTTGCCTGGATGGGGCAGGTGCTGCCCCAGCGCTGTACCTTATTGGGACTGTCTCTGGGTGGCATGCTGTGCCGCCGCTTTGCCGAGGCTTTTCCCGACAATGTGGTGAGCCTGATCACCATCGGCAGCAATCAGCAGTTTGTGGCCGACCAACAATATCTGGCGGCTATGGCAGAGTCGGATTTCACCGCCTTTATCAATAGCTGGCAGGCTGATCCAGCAACCTGCCTGAAGCGCTTTGCTGGTCTGCAGGCTCAGGGTGACCAGCAACAGCGCCAGATTATGCGTCAACTGCGCAATCTGGAATCTACCATTGACCCTCAATCCGGGGCAGCACTGCTAAATTTGCTGGGCAGCCTGCACTGGGGCGGCGCGCAAATTTCCGTGCCTGCTCTGTATCTTTTTGGCCAGCATGATGCTCTGGTACCTGTGGCTGCAGCAAATCTAATACCTCAAGCCAAAGTTATTGAGCATGCTGGTCATCTGCCCCATCTCAGTTCGCCGCAGTTAGTGATTGAGGCTATTGGGGACTTTCTTGAGGGCCAGCGCTATCAGCTGGATAAGCCGCGTATTGCCGACTCGTTTGGCCGCGCGGCCCAGCACTATGACAGTGCCGCTCATCTGCAACACCGCGTTGGCGAGCAACTGCTACAGTCTATTAATGGGGAACCCAGCCAAATTGTGGATCTGGGCTGTGGCACTGGTTTCCACAGTATTCAGCTGCAGCAGCGCTACCCCAAGGCGCAGGTTCTGGGAGTGGATATCTCCTCGGGTATGCTGGCCTATGCCAAAAAAAGATACATTGATCAGCCTATTGAATGGCTCTGTGGGGATGCAGAAAAACTCAATCTTGCGTCCGCGTCCCAGTCATTAATCTTTTCTAACTTTGCCCTGCAATGGTGTGACTGTCTGGATACATTGGCCGCAGAGCTCTACCGGGTACTGCAGCCGGGGGGGCAGCTGGTGCTGGCTGTGCCCGGGCCTCACACATTGACAGAGTTGCGCAAGGCCTGGGCAGAGGTGGACGGTGCGGTGCATGTTAATCGGTTTGCCAGTTTGCCCCATTGGCAACAGGCACTGGCCAGTGCGGGTTTTACCAAGATTGATTTGCACAGCCACACAGTAACGGAGAAGCATGATTCCGTGCGCTCGCTGTTGTTAGAGCTTAAAAATGTAGGTGCCCATAATAATAATGCTGGCCGATCTGCCACTATGACTGGCAAGCAGCAGCTTAAAGCACTGTACAATGCTTACGAATCCTGGCGGCTTGCCAGTGGCGAACTGCCTGCTTCCTGGGAGATTATTTCCGGGACTATAGTGAAGGCTGAATAATAATCTTCTAGAGACCAAGCTATGGCCAATAAATGGTTATTTGTTACCGGTACAGATACAGATGTAGGCAAAACTGTTGTTGCCACAGGCCTTTTGTATGCAGCCAATAATGCAGGCCTGCGCAGTGCGGCAATCAAACCTGTGGCTGCGGGCTGTGAAGATCTGGGCGTTGGTATGCAAAATGAAGATGCGTTGCAACTTCAGGCTGCGGCGAGTCATCAGCTGCCCTATCAGCAGGTCAATCCGGTTGCGCTGGAGGCAGCTATTGCGCCCCATATTGCCGCTCAGGAAGAGGGCAGAGCTCTCAGTGCCTCGCGTCTGGTGGGCTACTGTCGCGGACTGAGCCTGCTGCCAGTGGATATGTTGCTGGCGGAGGGGGCCGGTGGTTGGCGAGTGCCGTTAAATAAACGTGAAACCCTTGCCGATGTGGCCCGTGAACTGAACTGTCAGGTGGTTATAGTCGTAGGACTTAGGCTGGGTTGTATTAATCATGCGCTGCTGACCGCCGAGGCCGTGCGCCGCGATGGACTGCAGATTGCTGGTTGGGTGGGCAATATTATTGATCCTGATATGCCGCGGTTAGGGGAAAATATTGTTACACTGAGAGACATGATTAATGAGCCCTGTCTGGGTATTGTTCCCAGACTGACCGACCTGACACCGGAGCAGGTTGGCGGTTATCTTAGTTTACCGGCCGAGTTTGAGAGCAAAATATGAGCGAAGAAAATAAATTATCCGCAGAGGATATGGAGCGGGTCGAGAAATACCTCAACAGCGGCTTCAATACTACCGAGCGCAAACCTTTTCGCGGCTTCCGCCTGCTGTTTGGCATCTGGGTGATTATTGCTGCGCTGGGTTATCTGAGCTATTTAATTGGTAAGCAAGCCGGTTATCTGTAAGTTACCACAGCAATGCAAATCGCAACCCGACCTGTTGACCTAAGTGGCTGTGATTTTTCTGATCAGCTAGATCCATTATTACAGCGCATTTACCAGTCCCGCGGTATTGCCAATCAGCAGCAGCTGGAGCGGCGACTGAGCTGCCTGCCCCAGCCCAGACTGATGTCTGGCATCGCTGCAGCCAGTAGCAGGCTGGTAACAGCATTACAGAATCAACAGTCGGTTCTTATTCTCGGTGACTTCGATGCCGATGGTGCCACCAGCTCCGCGTTAATGATGCTGGCACTGGGAGCCATGGGTTTTACCAAGGTTAATTTTCTTGTTCCCAACCGCTTTGATTATGGCTATGGCCTGACGCCCGAGATCGTCGAGCTGGCCGCCGAGAGTTTTCCCGATCTTATCATTACTGTCGACAATGGCATTTCCAGTGTTGCTGGTGTGGGGCGGGCCAATGATCTGGGCATAGAGGTTATTGTCACCGACCACCATTTGCCCGGCGTCCAGTTGCCCGACGCTGTGGCCATTGTTAATCCCAATCAGCAGGGCTGTGAGTTTCCCACCAAAAACCTCGCCGGAGTTGGGGTTGCCTTTTATTTGCTCTGTGCATTGCGGGCCGAATTGCGCGAGCTGCAATGGTTTGAACAGCAGAAAATGGCCGAGCCAGATATGAGTCAGTGGCTCGATCTGGTGGCTCTGGGCACTGTGGCTGATGTGGTGCCTCTGGACCAGATTAATCGATCGCTTGTGCATCAGGGTTTGATGCGAATTCGAGCCGGGCACTCCAGACCTGGTGTTCAGGCTCTGCTGCGCATTGCTGGGAAAGCGCCTCACAATTTGGTTGCTGCTGATTTAGGTTTTGCCCTGGGGCCAAGACTGAATGCCGCTGGCCGCCTCGACGATATTAGTCTGGGTATTCAATGTTTGCTGACAGATGATCCGCAGCAGGCTCTGCATCTGGCTCAGGCGCTGGATGAATTAAATCAGGATCGCAAGCATATTGAGGCGGGCATGCAGCGGGAAGCCCTCGCTATTGTTGATCAGCTGTCTGTGGATACCGAGACTATGCCAGCGGCTCTGTGTCTGTTTCAGCCGGACTGGCATCAGGGTGTGGTGGGGCTTTTGGCCTCCCGTATTAAAGAGAAGTATCACCGCCCGGTGGTGGCTTTTGCTCCTGGTGATGATGGCCAGCTTAAGGGGTCGTCGAGGTCCATTCCCAGTTTGCATATTCGCGATGCTCTGGATTCTGTGGCTACCCAACACCCTGGATTAATCAGCAAGTTTGGCGGCCATGCAATGGCTGCTGGTTTAAGTTTGGACAGGGATAATCTGGCGCAATTTACCCAGGCCTTTCAGCAGCAGGTGGCCAGTTCATTGAGCCCGGACGACCTGCAGGCCAAGCTGATCACAGATGGCTGTCTGCAGCCTGAGCAGTTAAATATGTCAACAGCACAACTGCTGCGTGATGCTGGCCCCTGGGGACAGTTGTTTCCCGAGCCCAGTTTTGAGGGTGACTTTATCATTGTGCAGCAGCGCATAGTGGGGGAAAATCATCTTAAGATGGTACTTGCGCCCCACGACCAACCCGATCTGGTTATAGACGCTATTTGGTTCAATATTGATACTGCCCTCTGGCCAAACCATGATGTTGGCGCAGTTCGCTGTGTCTACAGGCTGGATATCAATGAGTATCGCGGTGTGGAAAAAATACAGCTGCTGGTGCAACATATCCAGTAGCCTGGTAATTATAAAAACTAATAAAAAGAATCCGTTATGAGTTTAAAAACCGATTTGCGAGCAGATTTAATTCTGCTGCTCACTGCCTTTATTTGGGGCCTTGCCTTTGTTTACCAGCGCTCAGGAATGGACCATATTGGTCCCGTCACCTTTACTTTTGGTCGATTTTTGATCGGTGCTTTGGCTATTCTGCCCCTGTGGTATGTAATGGAAAAGCCAAAACAGATTTTTGCCTTTAACAAGGTTAATCGCAATGCCGCACTGCTGGGGTTGGTGTTGACCTCAGGTATGCTCTTGCAGCAATGGGGCATGGTCTATACCACTGCGGGTCGGGCGGGATTTTTGACCGGTGTTTATCTGGTATTTGTGCCATTGATTGGTTTATTTTTCCGTAACAAAACCGAATGGCCAACCTGGGTAGGCATGTCGCTGGCGCTGGCCGGGCTTTATTTTATGGCCCAGATCGAAGCTGAGGAAATTTTTACTGGTGATATTTTAGTGCTGATCAGTTCGCTGCTGTTTGCACTGCATATTATTTTCACCGGCATGATTGCCAATGACGCTTCGCCCTTTCGTCTGATCTTTGTGCAATTTACCGTGGCTGCTGTTATTACCGGTCTTCTGGTGCCCATCTTTGAAACCTGGGACTGGCAGGGAATCCGCGATGCTATGGTGGCGCTGCTCTATGTAGGCGTGCTTTCATCGGCCGTGGGTTTCTGCCTGCAAGTGGTGGGGCAGCGCACCGCACCTGCATCACATACGGCAATTATTTTGAGCTTTGAGTCTGTGTTTGCTGCGTTCTGTGGCTGGTGGCTATTGGACGAATATTTAACCCAGACAGAGTTTATTGGCTGTGGACTTATTCTCGCCGGTGGGCTGGTATCCCAGCTAAAAGTATTGTTGAAACAGTCTTCGGGGGAGCCTATTCAGCATCCCCATGGAGTCAATTGATTGTTTCTGCGGTCATAGGTCTCAGAGTTAATTGAGGGTAGTATTATGAATCGACGAACCTGGATACAGCATATCGGACTTGGCAGTTTGGCTATTATTGCCTCAGGCCGATTGTGGGCGCTGGAGAAGATCACCCGCTCGGACAATGAGTGGAAGCAGCAGCTCAGTGAGGCTGAGTATTATATTCTCCGGGACGAGGGCACAGAGCCTCCAGGCTCAAGCCCGCTAAATAAGGAACACAGGCAGGGCAGATATCATTGTGCTGGCTGTGACCTGCCGCTTTTCACCTCAGAGATGAAATATGAAAGTGGTACCGGCTGGCCCTCATTCTTTGATCATATTGAGGGTCATATCGATACCAAGCGTGATTTTAAACTGATCTGGCCGCGTACCGAATATCACTGTGCCCGCTGTGGCGGTCATCAGGGCCATGTGTTTGACGACGGCCCAAAGCCCACAGGTCAGCGTTGGTGCAATAATGGTTTGGCGCTTAAATTTGTCCCCCAGTCTCAGGGCTGATCATTACTGGTCCATCAATGGCTGAATATAGCCTTTGATCACTTCTTTGATAACAGGCTGCGCCAGTGCGGTGGGGTGCAGCCCATCCTCTTGAATCATGCCCTCGGTAATGGCTAATTCTTCAAGTTGAAAAGGAATTAAAACAACCTGTTGCTCATCAGATAGCTGCGGATACACTGCGGCAAAGGCATCGGAGTAACGGCGGCCATAGTTGGGCGGCAGGCGCATGCCAAATAAAACGGGTTCGGCACCGGCTTGGCGACACAGTTCAATCATGGTCTGCAAATTACGCTTCATCAGGCTGAGCGGCTGGCCGCGCAGGCCATCATTACCGCCCAGCTCCAAGAGCACATAGTCAGGGCTGAACTTTTCCAGCAGCAGGGGTAGTCGATTGAGTCCTCCACCGGTTGTATCGCCGCTAATACTGCCATTAATGACCTGATGTCTGTCGCTTAAGTCATCGCGCAACAGCGCGACCCAGCCACTTTCCTGATTGACGCCGTAACCCGCGCTGAGGCTATCACCCAAAACTAACAGCGTTGATCCATAAGTATTGGCGCCGAGTAAAATAAACAGGCAACATAAGCGCCGGATAAATGAAGTGGTTACAAAGAGTCGCATAAATAATCTCTAAAAATAAGCCGTTAGTCACTGCCTGCAGTGTATGCAATTTTGCTAGCAATGGACATTTGAAATGATCGAAGTCAGTAACATCAGTAAGCAAGTCAGTACCACCGAAGGTACGCTCAATATTTTGCATGAGATCAACTTATCTCTCGCAAGCGGCGAAAGTTTAGCAATTGTTGGGCCCTCGGGATCAGGCAAGTCAACATTGCTGGGTATTCTGGCTGGTCTTGATCTGCCGACAGCTGGCTCAGTGAGCCTTAATGGCGAAGATATTACCGCCATGGATGAAGAGGGCCGCGCCACTGTGCGGGCCGGACATGTGGGTTTTGTTTTTCAATCATTTCATCTGCTGCCGGGCTTAACTGCTCTGGAAAATGTAGCACTGCCCCTAGAATTGCAGGGCGACAAAGATGCATTAAAAACCGCTGCCTACTATTTAAAGCGTGTGGGTCTGGAACATCGCACTACCCATTATCCACGCCAGTTATCTGGGGGTGAACAGCAACGCGTCGCCGTGGCAAGAGCCTTTGCCTGTCGGCCGACTATTCTTTTCGCCGATGAGCCAACCGGAAACTTGGATACGGGTACAGGCGAGAAAATTAATGATCTGCTGTTTGACCTCAATAAAGAAGAAGGCACCACATTAGTGCTGGTGACCCATGAGCATAATCTTGCTGCGCGCTGTGGTCAGCGCCTGGTATTGGCTGCGGGTCGGCAGGTTGACCAGACCGCCCCTAAGAAAAAGGCAGTAGTTAAAAAGACAGTGGCTAAAAGGGCTGCTGTTAAAAAAGCATCAGTGAAAAAAACGGTCATCCCTAAGGCGAAAGTAAAGGCCAAGACAAGAGCCAAGCCAAAAACGGTAGCAAAAGCCAAGGCAAAGCCCAAAGCGACTCCAAAACCCAAGGCGGCTCCAAAGCCCACAGCAGCTCCAAAATCAAAAGCCCAGGGTAGTAAACGTTAATGCAAGCCTTAAAAATGTTGCTGCGCACTTGGCGCGGCGGTCAGTTGGGTCTTATCGTTTGGTCGTTGGTGCTGGCAGTCTCAGTGGTGACCTCGGTCTCATTGTTGGCCGAGCGCATTGAGCGCGCGCTGACCGCAGAATCCAGTGCCTTTCTGGCAGCGGACCTAGTGGTTCGCAGTAATAAGCCGACGCCACAGGCTTGGATTACCGAAGCAGGGCTGCAGGGTGTTGAAACCTCGCAGATGGTGAGCTTTGCCTCAATGGTGTATCACCAATCAGATATGCATCTGGCCTCGATTAAAGCGGTGCAAAGCAACTACCCGCTACGTGGCCTAATTAAGCGTTCAACAACGCCATTTACCTTTGATGAAAGTCTGATTGAGGCGGTCAATTACGGCCCGGCGCCGGGAGAAACCTGGGTAGATGCACGACTGTTACCACTACTTAATATCGAGCTTGGGGATAACATAGAACTGGGCGATACCATTCTTAAGGTGACCCAGATAATTGTCGAAGAACCAGATGGTGGTTCTTACAGTTTCTTTGGTGCCCGTGTGCTGATGAATTGGGGGGATGTTGCAGCTGCAGGCATAGTTCAGCCGGGCAGCCGCGTTACCTATAAGTATCTAATGGCTTCGGGCGCTGACCAAAATGCGTTCACTGGCTACAGCGATTGGCTAAAAGATCAGTTGAGTATTCATGATCGCCTTATTACGCCAGATGAGGCCCAAGCCAGTATTGCCAGTACTATGGATAGAGGGCGACGCTTTTTATTACTTGCCGGCAGCATAGGTGTGGTACTGGCCGGTATAGCACTGGCCCTTGCTAGCCATCATTTTGCGGCAGGACAAACTCAGCAGGTGGCTCTGCTTAAAAGTTGGGGCATTCCGGCTAGTCGAGTGCGCAGTCTGTATCTGCAGCAGAGTTTATGGCTGGGTGTTGGTGGTTCCCTGGTTGGCTTGTCAGTCGGCTATGGTTTTTCTGAATTACTTATTTCAATTGTCCGCGAATGGTTGCCCATCGCGCTGCCGAATGCTGGGATAAGACCTTGGATAACCGGCATGGCCACGGGCCTACTGTGTTTGGGTGGCTTTACTTTGCCTGCACTATGGCACTTACCTGCGCAGCCTCCGCTGGCGGTATTGCGCCAGGATATTCAGGTTGCACCGGTGAGTTCTGCCATCCGCGGTGCCTTTGGCATAGCGGCGGTGGCTGGCTTGCTACTGTGGTATAGCAATAGTGTGTATCTGTCCCTAGCTATTTTGGCCGGATTTGCGCTGACCGCACTGGCCACGGTTATTATTGGTTTGGCGATGTTGCGGCTGGGCAAAAATTATGGCCAGCGTCTGGGTAGTATCTGGCGTTTAGCGTTAAATAATTTGTGGCGTCGCAGATCGCAAAGTTTGATTCAAATGGTGGGCTTTTCGGGGGCCATTGCGCTATTGATGATTATGGTAGTGGTGCGCACCTCATTGATTGATGAGTGGCGTTTTCAGTTAGCCGAAGATGCTCCCAATCACTTTTTGGTCAATGTGGCGCCCTATGAGCTTGATGGTGTGCGCGATTTGGTCAATGCACAAAATCTTGAGACGGCTGGTTGGTACGCTATGGTGCGTGGCAGAATGACTGCGATTAATGGACAACCAATAACTGAAGCACAGAAAGATAGCCATGAGTCTTTTCGCCGTGAACTCAATCTTAGCTGGACGGCTGAATTGCCCGACGGCAATAAGATCACCGAAGGGCAGTGGTGGGGCGAGGTGGATAGCGCCACAACCATTGCACCCGTGTCTCTCGAGGATGAGATAGCTGAAGAGCTCGGGCTAAAATTGGGTGATCGCATTACCTTTAGTGTGGGTGGCTTGATCTTTGAGTCAGAGGTCGTCAATACCCGCACCCTCAACTGGGATAATATGACACCCAATTTCTACTTCCTGTTTCCCGAAGGGCTTCTGGAAGAGTATCCCCGCACCAGTATGACCAGCCTGTATATCCCACCCAAGCAAAAACTGCTGGTCAATGACCTGCTGCGCAAGTACCCCACGGTGCAGGTGATAGAGCTGGATAAAATTATTGATCGTATTCGCACAATTGTGTCCCAGGTGACCCGTGGTTTAGAGATTATGACGTTGCTAATTCTGAGCTGTGGTGTACTGGTGATGTTTGCCGCGGTGAGCCTGTCGATGTCAGAGCGGCTGCAAGAGAGCGCCATACTGCGCACATTGGGTAGTTCGAGGCGTTTGATTCTGGGTATCCAGCTGGTTGAGTTTAGTACGCTGGGAATAATGGCAGGTTTGCTGGCAGCTATCGGTGCTGAGGCAGCGGTGGTTATGTTGCAGTACTTTATGTTTGATCTACCATTAGCCTTGCACCCTTGGATTTGGGTAACAGGGCCGATTGCTGGTGGTGTTTTAGTCGGTGCTCTAGGGGTTGGCTACAGTCGTAAAGCCGTGGTGCAGCCTCCATTGGAAGTGCTGAAAAGTCTTTAACATCGCCAACCCATCCCCCACCAATAAACCCCAAAGCAAAGCCCAACCTATGCTATCCTCCCCAACGAGTTGACCAGACAGTCGCTGTAATGATTTCTCGCTTATTCGCTTGCGTTTAAAAGGGTGCATCACAGAGGAAAGTCCGGGCTCCACAGGGTAGAGTGCCAGGTAACGCCTGGGGGGCGGAAGCCCACGGCCAGTGCAGCAGAGAGTAGACCGCCGATGATTCGTTCGCGAAAACAGGTAAGGGTGAAAGGGTGCGGTAAGAGCGCACCGCGCTGCTGGTAACAGCAGTGGCATGGTAAACCCCACTCGGAGCAAGACCAAATAGGTTCCCGCATGGCGCGACCCGCGTTGGGAACGGGTAGGTTGCTTGAGGCAAACGGCGACGTTTGTCCTAGATGAATGACTGTCCACGACAGAACCCGGCTTATCGGTCAACTCAGTTATTGTTGTAATGCGAAAAGGACTGGCGAGAGATCGCTGGTCCTTTTTGTTTTTTACTCAGTGATTCCTCTACTTTTTTATTTCTTTTTGGTCTAAAGCGCTCTATAAAATAAATTAATTGTTCTTAAAGCCCCTCAAAGCTAGAAGTTACTTTAACTTGTAGCCTTACTGCCATGTTTTATATTGTGAATTATTTTTCGCTTTCTTAGTCACCTGAAGCAAAGTTTAAATATTCCCGGAACTTACTGATTTTATTCACTTTTTTTGTAATCCACCGGCATTGACATTGACCCGCGATCACCATAACCTGCACCGATGGGTAAAAGTGGCGAAAAGTGGCGTATTTAGGTTTCTAAGTGGGTCCCAAGTGGAGCAAAAGGGGTAAAAGTGTTTAGAGGTAGCGATCCAATCAATATGGATACCAAGGGCCGGATGGCAATTCCGACCCGCTACCGTGCCCTGCTCGAAGATATTTGCTCCAACGACCTGGTTATCACCATAGATATGAAGTCTACCTGTTTGACCCTCTCGCCGCTTCCGGAATGGAAAAAATTCGAAGAAAAGGTCGCTTCACTGCCGGCAATGGATGAGCTGGGCGAAATGCTCAGTCGTTTTGTTGTGGGCCAGGCTAAGGATCTGCAGGTTGACGGCAGCGGCAGAATATTAATCCCTACAGAATTGCGCGGTTACGCCGAGCTTGAGAAAAAGCTGGTACTGGTGGGCCGCACCCAGCGCCTGGAAATCTGGTCAGAAGATAACTGGAATGCTGAGCGTGAGAAGTCTCAGGAAAATTATCGCAGCATGTTGATCGATAAAGACAACATGTCCGATGCGCTTAAAAACCTGTCTTGGTAAGGGGTCTGCATGAGCAACGCTGAACAGGCTGCACATACAACAGTGTTACTGCATGAAGCAGTTGATGCGCTGGTGACAGATATCGATGGTTTTTATGTCGATGGCACCTTTGGTCGCGGCGGACACGTAGCAGAGCTGTTGGGCAGATTGTCAGGTCAGGGTTCGGTGCTGGCAATAGATAAAGATCCCCAGGCTATCTCTGCAGGTCAGGAACGTTTTGCCGAGGATGCCAGATTGCAGTTATTTCATGGCAGTTTTGCAGATTTGCAAAATGTTGCGGCTGAGATGGGTAAGACCGGTGATATATCCGGCGTGCTGCTTGATCTGGGTGTTTCCTCCCCCCAGCTGGATCAAGCGGAGCGCGGATTTAGTTTTATGCGCGATGGGCCATTGGATATGCGCATGGATACCAGCCGAGGCATGTCTGCAGCCGAATGGATTGCGACGGCGGATGAGCAGGATATTGCGCGGGTGATTAAGGAATATGGCGAAGAGCGCTTTGCTCGACGCATGGCCAGTGCGGTGGTTAAGGAGCGAGTTAAGGCGCCAATTACTGGCACTGTGCAGCTGGCCGGAATACTGGCCGCGGCCCATCCAGCCTGGGAGCGAGGCAAGCATCCGGCAACCAAGGCATTTCAGGCGATCAGAATATTTATTAATCGCGAACTGGAAGACCTTGAGGACCTGCTGGCTCAGGTGATTGATAATTTAAAAGTGGGTGGTCGGCTGGTCATTATCAGCTTCCATTCTCTCGAAGATCGGCGAGTTAAACGGTTTATTCGCGACCAGGAGCAGGGCATTAAGTTGCCCAAAAATCTGCCAATCAGAGATGTCGACCGCGGTGTGCGTTTGGTCAAGGTTGGCAAGGCGATTAAACCTGCTGTGACAGAGGTTGATGGCAATATCAGGTCGCGCAGTGCGGTGATGCGCATAGCTGAAAGAGTGGCCTGAGTTGTCTGCCGCTGGCACGTTGCGATTGGCTTTGCTGTGGATTTTGGTGCTGGTAAGTGCTGTCTCTGTGGCGTTGGTTAGCCACCTGTGCCGCCAGCAGTATGCAGAGCTGATGGCGCTGCAGCGAGAGGCCAGCCAGATGGACGAGGACTACGGTAAATATCTGTTAGAGCAAAGTGCCTGGGGTTCGCTGCAGCGTATTGAGACCAAGGCGGTGCAGGAGTTGAAGATGCGCAGTCCGCGGCCAGATGAAATATTAATGGTTAAGCCTGATTAGGTCAGGTTTGCCGATTTAACCGTTTAGCGGTTTGGTATAGAGCACGGCTCTTATTTATTTTTAGAAGGGAAAAGCAGCACAGTGGCCAAAAAACCGGTACAGAAAGTTATACCGCGCTGGCGTTACTATTTAGTGATGGTTGGACTGGTCGCTCTGCCATTTGTGGTCGCTGCCAAAATAGCCGAGCTGCAGGTTATGCCCAGTGAAGAGAAGGGCGCTGATTTTCTGCAAACCCAGGGCGATGACCGCTCAATCCGCAATGAAGTTATTCCCGCCTATAGAGGTTTGATCACCGATCGCAATGGTGAGCCTCTGGCCATGAGTATTCCAGTGACCACAGTCACAGCCAACCCTCAGCATATTGACCAATTGGCGGATGCCGATGATGTAGCCCGTCTGGCTCAGGCATTAAATATTCCTTTGGCGCAATTTAAAGCCCGTTTGCAGCGCTATCGCAATAAGTCATTTATGGTTCTGGCCAAGCACCTGCTGAGTACTGAAGCTGAGAAAATTCTTCGGCTCGGTGTTCCCGGCGTTGAAGGTATTCAGGAGTACAAACGCTTTTATCCCGCCGGTGAAGTTACGGCCCAGTTGGTTGGGTTTACCAATATCGATGATGACGGCCAGGAGGGCATGGAGCTTGCTTACAACCAGTGGTTGACCGGTGAGGCTGGCTCCAAAAAAGTGGTTAAAGACCGCGCTGGTCGCATTATCAAGGATATTTCTCTGACTAAACCTGCTCGCTCTGGTGAGTCCCTGCGACTGAGTATTGATCTGCGGGTGCAGTATGCCGCATACCGCGCCCTCAAGGCTTCTGTGCAGAAGCATCAGGCCAAGTCCGGCTCTGTTGTGGTGCTGGATGTAGAGACAGGGGAAGTGTTGGCCATGGCCAATCAGCCATCATTTAACCCCAACGACCGTGTTAATTTGCGCCGCGACTCAGTTCGCAATCGCGCCATGACCGACATGATGGAGCCTGGGTCCACGGTTAAGCCCTTTACCTTGCTGGCAGCACTGGAGAGCGGCAAGTTTAAACCTGACACTGTTATTCAGACCAGTCCTGGCTATTACAAGGTGGCCTATAAGACTTTTGTCGACAGTAAAAATTACGGTGCTCTGGATCTGGCCGGCATACTGACTAAGTCGAGTCAGGTTGGTACAACCAAGCTGGCGTTGGAAATGAATCCGGATGCAACTCGCGGGTTGTTTGAGCGAGTTGGCTTTGGTGAAGGCCTGGGCAGCGGTTTCCCTGGGGAGACGGCAGGCAGTTTGCCCGGCTATAGAACCTGGGATCCTGTTACTCAGGCGACCTTTGCCTTTGGTTATGGCCTCAGCGTGTCCTCATTGCAGATGGCGCGAGCCTACGCGGTGTTAGCTAATAATGGCCTGCGCCGCGAGGTGTCATTGCTGGCTGTTGATGAGATACCAGAGGCGCAGCGAGTTGCCGACGAGCGCTGGGTAAGAGAAATTCGCCATATGTTGCAGACAGCTACCAGTGCCGAAGGTACAGGTAAGCGTGCAATGATCGATGGCTATTCTGTTGGCGGCAAGACCGGAACTCTGCATAAAACCAAGGCCACTGGCGGCTATGACGACAGTCGCTACATGTCTGTATTTGCCGGTCTGTCCCCGGTGGATAACCCACGGCTGGTGACCATAGTGGTGGTCGATGAGCCTAGCGATGGCAGTTACTTTGGCGGCCTGGTGGCGGCACCGGTTTTCTCTGATGTCACGGGCAATGCACTGCGTTTGCTGCAGGTGACGCCAGACCAACTGAATGTTAATCGCACTGTTGCCGATGTTCAAAAAGCATCGAAAAAGCGGGAGGACTCATGATGAGCCTGTCGCAAAAGTGGACCATGACTCTGGAGGCTCTGATTGCAGAGTTTGCCGATCTGGATAATTGCCCGGCAGTGGCGATTGAGGGTGTTAGCTTGGATAGTCGTCAGGTGCAGCCCGGGGATCTGTTTGTTGCTGTTAAAGGTGTTGATACAGATGGTACTGCCTATATACCCCAGGCGGTTGAGCGCGGTGCAGTTGCAGTATTGGTTGAAAAAGATCAGCAAGTAGCAGAGCTGGTTGAAAGTTTGATTGATGATGCAAATATCACAGTACCTGTGATTGCCATTGAAAATCTAACCGAATATGTTTCCGATATTGCTGGTACCTTTTATGGCCAGCCCTCTGGGGCAATGGCCATTACCGGGATTACAGGCACCAACGGAAAAACCACCTGCTCCAGATTGCTGGCTGAGTTGTTGGAAGCATTGCCTGGGGCTGCCAGCCCTGGCCCCAGCGCTTTTATTGGCACCATGGGTTACGGCATGGTGCGCGACACTGGCTATCGGGCCCTGCATGATACGGCCAATAAGTCTGCGGATTCAGGTATTACTGATACAGGCCTGACCACCCCGGATGCAGTGGCAATGCAAAGAATTCTAGCGGAGCTGCGCAGCAAAGGCGCCAGCAATGTGGCTCTGGAAGTGTCCTCCCACAGTCTGGTGCAGCGGCGAGTTGCCGGTGTACAGATTAATACTGCAGTGTTTACCAATTTAAGTCGCGATCATCTCGATTACCACGGTGATCTTAATTCCTATGCTGCGGCCAAGGCCCGATTATTTGCCATGCAGGGTTTGCAGCATGCTGTTATCAACATCGATGATGCTGTCGGGCGTTTGATTCTGGCTAACCTCAATCCTGATGTTAAGTCGATTAGCTACAGCTTTGAAGATTCCGCAGCCGATGTTTATTGCTCGACTATTGGCCTTTCCCCTGAAGGCTTGCGAGCCAATGTTATTACCCCCTGGGGCAGCGGTGAAATCAATTCACCTCTACTGGGCAAGTTTAATCTGTCCAATCTGTTGGCGGTGATTGCTGCCGCAGCAGTTCAGGGTATTGATTTTGACCATATTCTCCATACTCTGCCCAAGCTTCGCGCTGTTTCTGGTCGCATGGAGCTGGTGGCCAGCTCTGAGCCAGCGGTGGTTGTGGATTATGCCCATACCCCAGATGCTTTGGAAAAAGCCCTGCAAGCTCTGCGTGTGCATTGCAGTGGCAGGCTTTGGGCGGTGTTTGGTTGCGGTGGTGATAGAGATATTGGCAAGCGCGCCGAGATGGGCGAAATCGCCCAGCGCTGTGCTGACCATGTGGTAGTTACAAGTGACAATCCGCGCACTGAATCTGCAGAGCAAATTATTCAACATATTCTTCAGGGTACCAGTCGTGAGGTAATCGTCGAGTCAGATCGGCGCACGGCTATCCGCCAGGCTATCTCTATGGCTGATAAAAATGACGTGATCTTGATTGCTGGAAAAGGTCACGAGGATTACCAGATATTAGGTGCGCAGCGTCTGCCTTTTAGTGATCAGGCAGAGGCGCGTCTGGCACTGCGCGAGATTGAAGAGCGCAACCATACCGAGACCGGGGGTGAGCTGTGATTCCGCAGATGAGACTCACCGATGCCGCAGTGCGCTTTGGCGGTACGCTATTAAATCCGGACTGTCATTTTGAAGCGGTTTCTATTAATAGCCGCAATATCAATGAGGGCGATCTGTTTGTTGCTGTGGTGGGTGAGCGTTTTGATGGCCATCAGTTTTTAGCTGATGCAGCCACTAGGGCCAGCGGTCTGGTTGTTTCCGCCGCCGACAAAACATTGCCGCTGCCCCAGTGGGTGGTCGAGGATACCACCATGGCTCTGGGCCAGCTGGCGCAGATGAGAGCCGAGGCTTACAGCGGGACTCTGATCGCTATAACTGGCAGTACTGGCAAGACCTCAGTTAAAGAGTTAACTGCGGCGATTCTGCGTCACTGTGGCGAAGTGCATGCCACTGCAGGCAATCTTAATAACCATATTGGTGTGCCTCTGACAGTGCTGTCCATGGATGTAGATACCGAATTTGCCGTGATCGAAATGGGCGCCAGCGCGGTTGGTGAGATTGGTTATCTATGCTCAGTGGCGACACCGGATATTGCTCTAATTAACAATGTGCAGTCTTCCCATATCGAGGGCTTTGGTTCTGTCGAGGCGGTGGCTGCGGCCAAGGGTGAAATTTACTCTGGTCTCAAACCTGCTGGTATAGCAGTACTAAATCTGGATCAGCCATGGTGTGATGGCTGGCGTGATCTGATCGATGGTAAGCCCTGTCTGACTTTCTCTCTGAGCGATGAGCAGGCAGACATTAGTGCGGCAGATATACGGCTGCAGGCCAATGGCTGCTACAGCTTTGTCCTGTGCGTCAAACTGTTGTCCAATCAGCCGGCCCTGCGACAGCAAGTGGAGCTGTCGATTCCCGGCTTGCACGCAGTCAACAATGCGCTGGCAGCCTCAGCCTGTGCCCTGGCAGCGGGAGCTACATTACCGCAGATTGCTGCTGGCCTTGCTTCCGTTACTCCTATTGCTGGTCGTCTTGACATTAAACCTCTAGCGGGCGGTGGTGCTGTGATTGATGACAGCTACAACGCCAGCCCCAGTTCATTTGAAGCTGCTATAGATGTGTTGGCCGAGCGCAGTGGCCGCCGGGTTGTGGTGATGGGCGATATGGGCGAGTTGGGCGATGACAGAGTACAGATGCATCAGCAGGTGGGACTCTATGCCTCCCAGTCTGATATTGATGGGTTTTATTCAGTGGGTGATTTAAGTGCAACTGCCGCCGAGGCATTTGGCGGTGATCATCACAGCACCAAAGCCAGTTTAATTGCAGCGCTATATGAAGAGCTGCAGCTGGCTCAGTCAAATAACAGCGACATCACCTTTCTGGTGAAGGGTTCGCGAAGTTCAGGCATGGAAAAAATTGTAGACAGACTACTAAGCAGAGGTGAAGGCTAATGTTGTTATGGCTGGCAGATTATTTAAGTCAATTTTATAGCGCTTTTTCAGTGGTGCAATATCTCACATTGAGAGGCATTTTGTCGGTATTGACTGCCCTGGCGATCTGTCTGATTGCCGGCCCTGTGGTTATTCGCCAGCTTAATCGTCTGCAGATGGGTCAGGCTATTCGCACCGATGGTCCTCAGAGTCATCTGAGTAAAGCTGGCACTCCTACTATGGGTGGCGCGCTGATTCTATTGGCTATTTTTATCAGCACTTTGCTCTGGGCTGATCTTGGCAACCGTTATGTATGGGTGGTTTTAGCAGTTGCCTTTACCTTTGGCTTGATTGGCTGGGTTGATGATTACCGCAAGGTGGTGGAGAAAAATCCCCGCGGCCTGCCCGGACGCTGGAAATATTTTTGGCAGTCGATTTTTGGTTTTGCTGCTGCTGCGTTTCTTTTTTACAGCGCCCAAAGCCCCGCTGAAACTGAACTGATTGTGCCGTTCTTCAAAAACTTTGCGCTGGCCATGGGCCCCTTTTATATTCTGCTGACTTACTTTGTGATTGTGGGCACCAGTAATGCGGTCAATCTGACCGATGGACTCGATGGACTGGCAATTCTGCCTACAGTGCTGGTCGCCGGCGCTCTTGGCATTATTGCCTACCTGACTGGCAACTATCAGTTTGCCAGTTATCTGCATATTCCCTACATCAGTGGCGCCGGTGAGCTGTTGATCTTTACCGCGGCACTCTGTGGTGCTGGGCTTGGCTTTTTGTGGTTCAACACCTATCCCGCCATGGTGTTTATGGGTGATGTGGGCGCGCTGGCGCTAGGTGCTGCCCTTGGGGTTGTGGCTGTGATTGTGCGCCAGGAGATTGTACTGCTGATTATGGGTGGCGTATTTGTGATGGAAACATTGTCGGTCATTATTCAGGTGGCGTCTTTTAAGCTGACTGGCAAGCGTATTTTCCGCATGGCACCGCTGCACCATCACTATGAATTAAAAGGCTGGCCAGAGCCCCGTGTGATTGTGCGTTTCTGGATTATTACGGTGATGCTGGTGCTGTTTGGCCTGGCGACATTAAAGCTACGTTAAATATGGATTCGTTAATGACAGATCTAATCGCGACTAATCGCAAAACAGCTATCCTTGGCATGGGTGCCACGGGACTGTCTGTGGCGCGCTTTTTGTCGTCTCAGGATCTGCCATTTGTATTTGCTGACAGTCGTGCCGAGCCTCCCCAGCTGCAGGAAGTGAAAGATCATTTTCCAGAGACTAAAGTCGTGCTTGGTGACTTTGATGCAGACTTGCTGATCAATATGGATCGCGCTGTTATCAGCCCTGGTATCTCGCTCAACGAGCCAGCCATTGTTGCGGCCCGGGAGCAGGGTGTTGAATTGGTCGGTGATCTGGAGTTGTTCCTTGAGCATGCCAAGGCGCCGGTTATTGCGATTACCGGCTCCAATGGCAAGAGTACAGTCACTACGTTGCTGGGTGAAATGGCAGTCGCCAGTGGCCTGTCTGTTGGAGTTGGTGGCAACCTGGGTACGCCCATGCTGGATCTGCTCAACGATGAGTTGGAGCTCTATATTCTTGAGCTGTCGAGTTTCCAGTTGGAGCTTCTCAATGACAGCCGCGGTGCCATCGTGGCACTGCTCAATATCTCGGCGGATCATATGGATCGCTATGAGGGTCTGCCTCAGTACCATGCTGCCAAGCATCGCATCTTTCGCGGTGCCAGCAAGGTGGTGATCAATCGCGAAGATGTGTTGACCAAGCCGTTAATATCCTCGCAGGTAAGTCTTAGCAGCTTTGGTCTCAATCAGCCCGATCTGGGTGATTTTGGTATTTTACAGGGGCTTGAAGAGGGCTTTCTGGCCTATGGTATCGAGCGCCTGCTACCAATCGCCGATCTGGCGCTTAAGGGCTCCCACAATATTGCCAACGGGTTGGCTGCCCTGGCTCTGGGTTATGCCGCAGATCTACCGATGCAACCCATGCTGGAATGCCTGAAAACCTTTAAAGGCCTGTCCCATCGCTGCGAAAATATCGCCGAGATTGATGGGGTTCTGTATATAGATGATTCCAAAGGCACCAATGTGGGTGCCACTGTGGCCGCTTTAAATGGATTGGGTGTGGCGGGGCGCAAGAATCTTGTTTTGATTGCTGGCGGTCAGGCTAAGGATCAGGATTTTGCTGCACTTAAACCAGCAGCAGCCAAATTTGTTAAACAGGCTTATCTGTTTGGTGCAGATGGCGATCAGATCGCGTCCGTGCTCGATGATGTGTGCGAGACCATGCTGGTTGATTCCCTGGATCAGGCGGTCAGTCTTGCCAGCTCGGTAGCCGAGCCAGGGGATATGGTTCTGCTTTCCCCAGCCTGTGCCAGCTTTGATATGTTTAGTGGCTTTGAAGAGCGCGGCCGCTGTTTCCAGCAGGCTGTTGATAGCTTAAAACAAAGTGGCGGAGGTCAGTTATGCAACTGAGTCTGCTGCGGGAAAACTTCGCCCTGAGTCGCTCTGATTGGCATATTGATATGCAGTTGCTGCTGCCTGTGCTGGCGCTGATTTCTATCGGTCTGGTGATGATTGCCTCGGCTTCATTTAGTTTTGCTGAATACCGGTTTGGCGACGAGTTCTTTTTTGTTAAGCGCCATCTGGCTTACCTGATGTTAGCAGCATTTGTGATGGGCTTTTGTTTCTTTGTGTCTCCTCAGATATGGGCCAATTACGGTCGTCTGTGGATTCTGCTGTCGGTATTTTTACTAGTGATTGTGTTGATCCCAGGAATAGGGCGCGAGCTGAATGGCAGCCGCCGCTGGTTGAGTATTGCCGGATTTACCTTTCAGGTGTCTGAAGCGGTGAAGATTGCCACAGTGGTATTTCTCGCCTCCCATCTGGCTGTGCACCGGGACACCTTGGCCGATGGGTGGAATGAATTTATGAAACTGATGGGCGTGCTGGCAGTGCTCGAGCTGTTGCTTATTCTGGAGCCTGACTTTGGCTCCATGGTGCTGTTGGGCGCTACCTTTATGGCGCTGGTATTTTTAGGAGGTTCCCATATTCGTCAGTTTTTGCTGGTGTTTGCGGTGGCTGGGTTGCTGGTAGTATGGCTGGCGGAATCCGCTCCCTATCGCGTGGCTCGTATCACTGCATTTATGGATCCCTGGTCCGATCCCTTTAACTCTGGTTATCAGCTTACCCAATCATTGATCGCCTTTGGACAGGGGGAGTGGTTTGGTGTTGGCCTGGGCCAGTCAGTGCAAAAAATGCTCTATCTACCGGAGGCACATACTGACTTTGTGTTTGCTATTTTTGCCGAAGAATTTGGCTATGTTGGCGTGATCTGCCTGCTTGGGCTATACAGTTTGATGGTTCTGCGTATTGTGCAGCTGGCAAAGATGGCGATTGGCCAGAAATATTGGTACGCCGCCTATGTCTTGATAGGGTTTGGCCTGCTGCTGGCCGGTCAGACTTTTATCAATCTTGGAGTTAACGCCGGTTTGCTGCCCACCAAAGGGCTGACATTGCCCTTTGTCAGCTATGGCGGCAGCAGCCTGATTAGCTGCTGCGCAATGATAGGTATGGTGTTGCGTTTTAGTCACCAGTTGCACAGCGACAAACCGCCAGTGCGGAGGCCTCGTTATGGGCGATAACTCCCCAATGGATCGGCGGGTGCTGGTGATGGCAGGCGGCACTGGTGGCCATGTGTTTCCAGCTCTGGCTGTGGCGGACAAGCTGCGTGCTAAGCATGTGCAAATATCCTGGCTGGGCACCAGACGGGGCATTGAGTCTGAGCTGGTGCCTGTACGCGGTTTTGAACTGCACTGTCTGGATATCGAAGGAATCCGCGGTCGTGGCATCAAAGCCCTTATCAAAGCACCACTTTTACTGTGCCGATCTATTAGCCAGGCTTTTAAGGTGCTGACAGAATTTAAACCTGCAGTGGTTTTGGGTATGGGTGGTTTTGCCTCAGGTCCTGGCGCTGTGGCTGCACGATTAAAAGGCATTCCAGTGGTGATTCACGAGCAAAACTCCGTGGCTGGCACCACCAATAAGTTATCCGCAAAAATTGCTAAGCGGGTAATGCTGGGTTTCCCAGACGCTCTGGATAATGGTGAATGGTGTGGCAACCCGGTGCGCTCTGATATTGCTGAAATGGCCGCTCCCCAGGAGCGCTTTGCCGGTCGCACTGGCAGGGCCAGAATTCTGGTGCTGGGTGGCAGTCGCGGTGCTCTGGCGATTAATAAGCTGGTTCCAGAAGCACTGGCACTTATCCCGTCTGATCAGCAACCAGAAATACTACACCAGGCGGGCAAGACCCACTGGCTGGATACTCTTGAACTTTACAAGCAGCAGGGTATCGACACTCAGAGCAATGCGATTGAAGTGGTGCCCTTTATAGAAGATATGGCCGCTGCCTATGCTCGGGCTGATTTTGTGATCTGTCGCGCTGGGGCTCTGACTATCGCAGAGCTGACTTCCGCGGGACTAGGTGCGCTGTTAATTCCCTTCCCCTTTGCCATTGATGATCATCAAACAGTAAATGGCCAGCTGCTGACCGACTGCGGTGCAGCAATATTGGTGCAGCAGAAAAACCTCAGCGCATCGCTTTTGGCCGAACAGATTAAAGCAGTTTGCGCAGCACCAGAAAAGCGCCTGCACATGGCTATGCAGGCTCGTTTATTAGCGAAAAATAATGCCGCCGAAAGAGTGGCAGAGGTTTGTATGGAGGTGGGATATGGTCAATAGCACCAATTTCCAGGCGCCGGAAATGCGTCGTATTCGCCGTATCCATTTCGTCGGTATCGGCGGTAGCGGTATGTCTGGCATTGCCGAGGTGCTGCTAAATCAGGGCTATGAGATCAGTGGCTCAGATATTAGTGCCAGCCCCAGTGTCAGGCGACTGACTGAAGCGGGAGCCGAGATTTTTCTCGGTCACAGCGAAAGCAATATTGAAAATGCCGATGTGGTGGTTAAATCCTCAGCGGTAACCATTGAGAACCCAGAGATTGCCAGCGCTCGCGAGCGTGGTATTCCGGTGGTGCGACGGGCGGAAATGCTTGCTGAGTTAATGCGCTATCGCCACGGTATTGCCATTGCCGGTACCCATGGTAAAACCACCACCACCAGTTTAATTACCGCGATATTGGCTGAAGATGGCCGCGATCCAACCTTTGTAGTGGGCGGGCGCGTCAACAGTGTCGGCACCAATGCCAAGCTCGGTGGCAGTCGCTATCTGGTGGCTGAGGCAGACGAGAGTGATGCTTCATTTTTGCATTTGCAGCCCATGGTTTCTGTGGTTACCAATATTGAAGAAGACCATATGGAAACCTATGGCTTCGACTTTGAGGAGATGAAGAAAACCTATATTGAATTTTTGCACAACCTGCCTTTTTATGGGCTGGCGGTGCTCTGTGTCGATGATCAAGTGATTCGCGATCTGTTAGTCGAGGTAGCGAGACCTATGCTGACCTACGGCTTTAGTGAAGATGCGGCCTACAGATTACATGATCTAAGCGCAGACAAGCGCCAGTGCAACTTTGTTATCGACCGCCCGGATAACAAACCTTCACTGTCGATCAGGCTCAATATTCCCGGTCGCCACAATGCTTTAAATGCAGCAGCAGCAATTGCTGTGGCCACTGATGAGGGTATCTCTGATGAGGCCATTATTGCCGGTCTGGAAAAATTCTCCGGCGTTGGTCGCCGTTTTGAGATGGTGGGTGAGTATCAGGTTACCGACGGCCCGGCCATGCTGGTCGATGACTATGGCCACCACCCCACAGAAGTTAAAGCAACTATTCAGGCAGTCCGCGATGGCTGGCCGGAAAAGCGCTTGGTTATGGTATTTCAGCCCCATCGCTACAGCAGAACCAGAGATCTGTATGAAGACTTTGTGCAGGTTTTGTCTCAGGTCGATGTGCTGTTAGTGCTGGATGTCTATGCCGCTGGCGAAGAGCCAATTGCCGGAGCTGGCAGCAAAAACCTCTGTGGCAGTATTCGCCAGCGCGGCATGATTGACCCCATCTTTGTCGAGCAGATTGAAGAAGTTCCCAAGCTGCTGGGTGACCTTGTCCGTGGTGGTGATCTGGTAATGACTCAGGGTGCCGGCAGTGTCAGCAAACTAGTGGCTATGCTGGCCGACAGTAAACTGCAGAGTGAGGGAGCGCAATGAGTCGATCGGTTGCACAGTTAGGTCGTGTAGGGCTGCTCTATGGTGGCACCTCATCTGAGCGCGAAGTGTCGCTTATGAGTGGCGCCGCTGTGCATAAGGCAATGCTTAACACTGGTGTAGATGTTGTGGCCATCGATGCTGGTGCAGACCTGCTACAAGAATTGCCCCGCCATAATCTCGACCTCGCCTTTATCGCACTCCATGGCCCTGGTGGTGAAGATGGCACCTTGCAGGGTGCCCTGGAATATCTTGGTCTGCCCTATACAGGTAGTGGTGTTCTGGCTTCGGCTCTGGCGATGGATAAATTGCGCTGCAAGCAAATGTGGCAGGGAATTGGCCTGCCCACCGCCGACTTTGCGGTGCTGGATCAGCAGTCTGACTGGGCGCAGATTATCAATAGTCTTGGCGGCAAAGCCATGGTGAAGCCCGCCTGCGAAGGCTCCAGCATTGGCATGAGTCGAGCTGAGTCAGCGCAAGAATTAGAGGCGGCCTGGGTTGAGGCTGCAGGTTTTGCTACCACTGTGATTGCTGAGCCACTGATGGAAGGTGAGGAATATACAGTGGCCATTTTGGGTGATCAGGTATTGCCCGCAATTCGCATTCAGTCCCAGGAGGTGTTTTACGACTATCAGGCCAAATACTTTAGCGACGAGACTCAGTATTTCTGCCCGGCTGGTCTGACCGACCAGCGAGAACAGGAATTGCGTGAGCTGTCCATGCAGGCATTTAAAAGCCTGGGTTGCACAGGTTGGGGCCGCGTCGATGTGATGGTCGATGCCAACGATACATTTCAGTTGCTGGAAGTTAACACTGTCCCTGGGATGACCAGCCACAGTCTGGTGCCCATGGCCGCCAAAGCTGCAGGCCTGGATTTTGATCAGTTGGTGATGGCAATACTGGAGGCGTCGAACTAATGGCCACTCAGAATCGCCGTGGAGCCAACCGTCAGCAGCAAGCCGCCTCAGGGCGTTTTGACAGACTGATTGATGGTCTGTCGCGGGTATTTACGCTGATGCTATTAGTCGTCGTAGCGTACGGCAGCAGCCTGATGTTTAGGGAAGTGGATCAACCGGTTACCGAGATTCTGGTGGCTGGCGAGCTTACTTATATGCAGCAGCAGGAGCTGGTAGATCTGGTCAGTAGTGAGATTGATGGCGGTTTTCTGAGTATTGATCTGGATGGCCTGCGTCAGGTGTTGCAAGACCATCCCTGGGTGGATCTGGTCAGTATTCGCCGCCAATGGCCGTCGACGCTCAGTGTTGAAGTGGTTGAAGAAGTGCCCATTGCCCGCTGGGGTGAAAAGGGTTTTCTCAATCGCCTGGGTGAAGAATTGAATATTGCTGACAACAGCGCTTTGGCTGACTTGCCAGTGCTGCGTACCCAGTACGGCAGCTCTAAAGAGATGATGAAAAGCTATCAGATGCTGGCCCAGTTGCTGTTGCCAACCGGGCTCAAGCTGGCTGAATTGCAGCGCGACAATCTGGGTGTTTGGCGAGTTTCAACAGTTCGGGGCATTGAACTGGTGCTGGGCCGCGATCAGCTGGGGGACAAACTTAAGCGTTTGGCTTTGGCCTGGGAGTCGGGGCTAAAAAATGAATTACAAAATATTGAAACCATAGATCTGCGTTACCCCAATGGATTAGCCGTGGCATGGAAAGACGGTTTATTGGTAAGCGCGCAGAACCACTTGAGGGAAAATACTGACCTGCCTGCATAGGCCTAAAAGAAGGCAGTTGAGGATAAATTATGGCTAGTACAAATGAAGAAAATATGATCGTTGCTCTGGATATTGGTACATCCAAAGTGGTGGCTATTGTCGGCGCTATTGGAGCCAACGGCGAACTGGAAATTGTCGGCACAGGGATGCATGCATCCTCTGGTTTGAAGAAAGGGGTAGTGGTCAACATTGAAGCCACGGTTAACTCGATTCAGCGTGCCATTGAAGAGGCTGAGCTGATGGCCGGCTGCTCAATTCACTCCGTGTATGCCGGTATTGCAGGCAGTCATATTCGCAGCCTCAATTCCCATGGCATTGTGGCTATTCGTGACCGCGAAGTGCAGCCTCTGGATGTAGACCGAGTTATAGATGCGGCCAGAGCAGTGGCAATCCCTGCGGACCAGGAGATTCTTCACGTGCTGCCCCAAGAATATATTATCGATGAGCAGGAAGGGGTGCATGAGCCGATCGGCATGTCAGGGGTTCGCCTGGAAGCCAAGGTACATCTGGTTACCTGTGCTGCCAATGCTGCACAAAACATTAAAAAGTGCATTCGCCGCTGTGGCCTTGAGGTGGATGAGGTAGTGCTGGAGCAACTGGCATCCAGTCATGCAGTGCTGACTGAAGATGAAAAACAGTTGGGTGTAGCCCTTGTTGACCTCGGCGGTGGCACCACAGATATTGCGATCTTTACCGAGGGTGCAATTCGCCATACCGGCGTGATTCCTATTGCCGGCGATCAGGTCACCAATGATATCGCCATGGCCCTGCGCACACCGACGCCCCATGCTGAGGATCTGAAAATTAAATATGCCTGTGCTCTGGCCAAGCTGGCCCGCCCTGAGGAAACCGTCAAGGTGCCCAGTGTTGGAGATCGCGAAGCCCGCGATATGTCACGGCAGCTACTGGCCGAGGTGGTCGAGCCAAGATATGACGAATTATTTACTCTGGTTCAGGCTGAGCTGCGGCGCAGTGGGTTTGAACAGCTATTAGCCGCCGGTGTGGTTCTTACTGGTGGTACATCAAAAATGGAAGGCGTGACCGAACTGGCAGAGGAAATATTCCATCTGCCAGTGCGTATCGGTGCGCCGGCCAATGTAAAAGGTCTGTCGGATATTGTTAATAATCCTATTTATTCGACAGGGGTTGGTCTGTTGCACTTTGGCGTTGAACAGCAGCGCAAAGATGGTTTTGACGACAGTGGCAAGGGGCCGGCGAATAACGTTCTGGAACGTATTAAAGGATGGTTTCAGGGCGGCATGTAAGGGTCACGGAAGACATTAGTGACTGTAATCTTTAATTGTGAGGCGCAAATAAGGGGAAACCTATGTTCGAATTAGTAGACAGCATTCCGAAGAATGCAGAAATCAAAGTAGTTGGTGTTGGCGGCGGCGGTGGCAATGCAGTAGGCCATATGATGGATAGCAATATTGATGGAGTGCACTTTATCTGTGCCAATACCGACGCTCAATCGCTAAATAAACTTGAGAAAGCCACAGTATTGCAGCTGGGCAGCACCCTGACCAAGGGTTTAGGCGCTGGTGCCAACCCTGAAGTGGGTCGCCAGGCAGCAATGGAAGATAAAGACCGCATCTCCGAGGCGCTGAAAGGTGCTGATATGGTTTTTATCACCGCTGGTATGGGTGGTGGTACAGGCACGGGCGCTGCTCCGGTGATTGCCGAAATAGCAAAGGGAATGGGTATCCTGACCGTTGGTGTGGTTACTCGACCCTTTTCCTTCGAAGGTGGAAGACGCAAGGATGTTGCCGATGCTGGCATTGCGGCGCTCAAAGAGCGCGTCGACTCGCTGATTATTGTCCCCAACGAAAAGCTGCTGGAAGTGTTGGGGCAGGATATATCAATGCTCGATGCCTTTAAGGAAGCTAACGACGTTCTGTACGGCGCTGTGCAGGGTATTACCGACCTGATTCTTCTCGATGGCTTGATCAATGTGGATTTTGCCGATGTGCGCACAGTTATGGCCGAAATGGGCATGGCTATGATGGGTACAGGTGAGGCCAGTGGTCCAGATCGCGCGACAGTAGCTGCTGAGAGTGCCGTCAAATGTCCGCTGCTGGAAGATATTAACCTGCAGGGTGCCAAAGGTATTCTGGTTAATATCACCAGTGGTTATGATCTTACTCTGGGTGAGTTCGAAAATGTGGGTAACGCGGTCAAGGAATTTGCTGATCAGGATGCCACCATTATTGTGGGCAGCGTATTTGATCCAGAGATGGAAGGTCAGTTGCGGGTTACCGTAGTAGCCACAGGGCTGCGTTCCTCCAGCGCCAAACCTGGTCTAAGGCCAGTAATTGTGGACAATCAGCCGCCCCGTAGAGTAGATGGTGGCTATGATTACGGCGCTATGGATACGCCTCCCAATATGCGTGGTGGCTCAACATTGTCCAGCTCAGGGGGCTCCACTGCCCGAAAACTTGATGCTCAAATCGATGCTGAGATAGATTATTTGGATGTACCTGCCTTTTTGCGCTCTCAGGCAGATTAATCCTTATATTTTATTAGAGGCCCCTTTTGCCTCGCCTCAGATTATAAAATCTTGGTGAAAGGGGGCTTCTCTGTTAGAATTTCCGCCTTATAAAACAAAGGTGTAGCGATGATCAGGCAGCGCACGTTAAAAAATGTCATACGTGCTACCGGCGTGGGTCTTCACACCGGTGATAAAGTGTATCTGACATTGCATCCAGCGGATCCGGATACAGGCATCATTTTTCGTCGCACCGACCTTGATCCGGTGGTAGAAATAGCCGCAAAAGCCGAGAATGTCGGCGACACCACTCTCTCTACAACCCTTGTCCATGGTGACGTTCGCGTCTCTACCATCGAGCATCTGTTATCTGCGCTGGCAGGGCTTGGCATCGATAATATAATGATCGATGTGTCTGCCCCAGAGATTCCAATTATGGATGGCAGCGCCGGACCCTTTGTATTTTTGCTCCAGTCGGCCGGTATTCGCGAGCAGGATGCGCCAAAGAAATTTATCCGCATCAAGCGTCCGGTGACCATCAAACAAGACGATAAAGTCGCTACCTTCAGGCCTTTCGAGGGATTTAAAGTCAACTTTGCTATTGACTTTGACCACCCAGTGTTCAAACATCAAGCCTTGAATGCGAGTATCGACTTCTCCAGTACCTCATTTGTAAAAGAAGTCAGCAGAGCCAGAACATTTGGCTTTATGCATGAGTTTGAATATCTCCGCTCAAAGGGTTTAGCCCGGGGCGGAAGCTTAGAAAATGCCATCGTTGTGGATGAGTTCGAAATTCTCAACGAAGATGGCTTGCGTTATGACGACGAATTCGTCAAACATAAGATCCTGGACGCCATCGGTGATCTCTACCTGCTGGGCAACAGCTTGATTGGAGAATTCGATGCGCATAAATCAGGGCATGGACTTAACAATGCGTCTTTGCGCGCATTGATCGCAGATACGGATGCCTGGGAAGTAGTCACTTTTATTGATAATCCGGAAGATGTACCAATTTCGTATATGCAGCCGAATTAGTTAATTTTTTAAAGTTGTAGTGAGATAAGGCATTATTCTCCAGTGAAAATTATTCTTATTAGCAGTCGAGCGGACAGGGTTAGAACCATTAGCCTCAATAGCTGGGCCAAAGGTTTGCTCTCAGTGCTGCTGCTGGGTATTCCTGTGGCTGCAGGTACCATGCTCGGTGTCAAGATTGCTGATGGCCGTTGGGAACTGCTGTTTGATAACAGCATTGGTGAAATGCAGCACCAGCTAGTGGTTCAGCAGAGCCATGTGGATGCCGGTCGGGAGCAGCTGGATAGCTCATTGGCGGCGATGACCGGCAAACTTGCGCAGATGCGCTCGCGATTGGTGCGTCTGGATGCATTGGGCGAGCAGCTCACGCAAATAGCCAGCCTTGAAGATGGTGAATTTGACTTCTCTGTGGCCCCAGGCCTGGGTGGTCCAGATGAATCGTTGGTCAATGAAGTAGCAAATTCTGTGGATATTCAGCAGGAACTAGCGACCATGTTTGCGCGCCTCGATAACTCCCTCAACAGTCGAGAATCCCAGCTCAATGTGCTGCAGTCCATGTTGACTGAAAATAAATTGAAAAGTGAACGCATGGTGGCGGGACGACCGATTACCAAAGGTTGGATGTCCTCTGAATACGGCATGCGTGTTGATCCATTCCACGGCGACAAGCGCTGGCATGGCGGCGTAGATTTCGCCGGCAGAAAGGGCTCTGATATTATTGCTGTGGCCTCCGGGGTAGTCACCTGGTCTGGGGAGCGCAGTGGCTATGGTTTGATGGTTGAGCTTAACCACAGCGATGGCTATATCACCCGCTACGCACACAACGATAAAAATGTTGCCGACCTTGGTGCCATTGTAAAAAAAGGCGACGTTATCGCCAAAATGGGCAGTTCAGGCCGCTCTACTGGCCCCCATGTACATTTTGAAGTATTCAAAAATGGTCGCACTGTCGACCCAGCATCCTATATCCGCCGCACCAGCCGCTAATTCTGACTTCAACGTCTATACTCTCAGAGACTTGAAATATCTCTGAGACGGTCCCTTTATATTATTTAGCAGTCCCTTTTTATCAAAGGAAGAAAGAAATGTTTGGCAACATCCTGAAAAAAATATTTGGCAGTAGCAATGACCGCGATGTGCGCAAAATGCGCAAAACCGTGGAAAAAATCAATGCTCTGGAAGAGGGCCTCAAGGCCCTGAACGACATTGATCTGAAAGCCCAGACCCAGGTCCTGCGAGACCGTCTGGCTGCCGGTGAAACTATAGAGCAGATACTGCCTGAAGCTTTTGCACTGGTCCGAGAAACATCGGTTAGAGCCATGGGTATGCGTCATTTTGATGTGCAGATGATCGGTGGTATCACATTGCATCAGGGCAAGATTGCCGAAATGCGCACCGGTGAAGGTAAGACTCTGGTTGCTACTCTGGCGGCCTATCTCAATGCGCTGCCAGGCAATGGCGTGCATGTGATTACAGTGAACGACTACCTGGCCAAACGTGATGCTCAGTGGATGGCACCTCTCTATCAGGCTCTGGGTCTGTCCATTGGTGTTATTCAGTCCTACCAGGGCGCAGATCAGGCCAATTCCTTTGTGCTGGGCCCGGATGACGAGGGTGAATTGCAGCCCTGTTCCAGACAGCAGGCCTATGCCGCCGATATTACCTATGGCACCAACAACGAATTCGGCTTTGATTATCTGCGCGACAATATGGCTCTGCGTCTGGAAGATAAGTCCCAGCGCGGTTTGGCATTTGCAATTATTGACGAAGTGGATTCGATTCTTATTGATGAAGCCAGAACCCCACTGATTATTTCCGGTGCCGCTCAGGACAGCTCTGAACTGTACAAAACGGTTAACGCTCTGGCGCTGCAGTTACAGCCTCAGGTAGAGATAGAAGGTGACAGCGAGGAAGAGCCAGCGGGGGACTTTATTGTCGATGAAAAAAGCCGCGGTGTTGAGTTGACCGAAGAGGGTCACAGCAAAGTAGAAGCTGTTCTGGTCAAAGAGGGTTTGCTGGAAGAGGATCAAAGCCTCTATCAGGCGACAAATCTTGGCCTGCTGCACCACGTACATTCTGCCCTGCGCGCCCAGTATCTGTTTCACAAAGATGTTGAATATATTATTCAGCAGGGTCAGGCAGTGCTTATTGATGAGCACACCGGCCGCACCATGCCCGGTCGACGTCTGTCTGAAGGCCTGCATCAGGCTATTGAAGCCAAAGAGGGTTTGGAGATTCAGCAAGAGAGCCAGACTCTGGCCTCAACCACATTCCAAAACTATTTCCGTCTGTACAGCAAACTGTCTGGTATGACAGGTACGGCGGATACAGAGGCCTATGAGTTACATCAGATCTACGGCCTGCAAGTGGTGGTGATACCGACCAATGTTGAGGTCAAGCGGGTTGATCTCAACGATCTGATCTTCCTCAGCCAGGAAGAAAAGTTTGAAGCGGTGATTGAAGATATTAAAGAAATCGTTGCCAGTGGTGCCCCGGTATTAGTGGGTACCGCCTCTGTTGAAACCTCCGAGCTGCTCTCGGGGATGCTCGAGGCGGCCAAGGTTGAACACAGTGTCCTCAACGCAAAACAGCATGAGCTGGAAGCCAATATTATTGTCAATGCCGGGCGCCCCGGTGCAGTGACCATTGCTACCAATATGGCTGGTCGCGGTACGGATATTGTATTGGGCGGCAATCTGGATGCTGAAATTAAAGCATTGAAAGCCAAAGGCAAAACCCACGACAAAGTTATTGCTGAGGCCAGAGAAGCTTGGGAGAAGCGCCAGGCCAAGGTTCTGGAAGCCGGTGGACTGCATATTGTTGCCACTGAGCGCCATGAGTCACGCCGTATCGACAACCAGTTGCGTGGCCGCTCCGGTCGTCAGGGTGATCCCGGGGTGTCCCGTTTCTACCTGTCATTAGAGGATCCTCTAATGCGTCTGTTTGCCTCTGACGGGGTGAAAAACATGATGCGCAAACTGGGCATGGAGAAAGGCGAGGCCATTGAACACAGCATGGTGACCAATGCTATTGTAAAAGCCCAGCGTAAGGTTGAAGGACGCAACTTCGATATCCGCAAACACCTATTGGAATATGATGATGTCGCCAATGACCAGCGTCAGGTTATCTATCAGCAGCGCAAAGAACTGTTGGAAGACGATGATATCTCCGAGGTAATCACCAATGTCCGGGAAGATGTGGCAGACCAGTGTATCAGCAATTATCTGCCGCCCCAGAGCCTCGAAGAGCAGTGGGATGTGGAAGGCCTAGAAAAAGCCCTGGCGACAGAATTTACTACGCCATTGCCAGTGCAGCGCTGGCTAGACGAAGATAGCCGCCTCGATGAACAGACTCTGCGAACTAAAATTACCCAGAGCTTGCAGGAAGCCTACGACCGCCGATACACCCATGTGGGTGAGCAGATGCGCGAGGTTGAGCGTCAGGTGATGTTGCAGGTGCTTGATAATCTGTGGAAAGACCATCTTGCCAGCATGGATCAACTGCGTCAGGGCATTGGTCTGCGCGCCTATGCCCAGAAGAACCCCAAGCAGGAATACAAACGTGAGTCATTTGCGCTGTTTGAGGAATTGCTCGACAATATTAAATACGAAACCATTCGCTACCTGAGTCATATTGAAGTGACGACAGAGGAAGATATGCAGCGTTTGGAGCAACAGCGTCGTGCCGAGCAGTCCAATCGAGAGTATCAGCATGCTCAGGCTGAGGGTCTTGAAGACCAGCCAAAGCCAGCGCAAGCTGCGCCCCAGCCGATTCATCGCCCGGGACCCAAGGTAGGACGCAATGACCCCTGTCCCTGTGGATCAGGCAAAAAATATAAACAATGTCACGGAAAAATTAAGTAATGGCAACAGGCAGCGATCAGTTTCCAACCATGTATCCAGTGTCCGGCTTTAAGCTGGGGACCACCAGTGCCGGTATTAAAACCCCGGGGCGTGCGGATCTGGTAGTGATGGAAATTGCTGCGGGCAGCACAGTTGCCGGGCTATTTACCCAGAATGACTTCTGTGCCGCGCCGGTTACATTGTGCAAGCAACATATGGCCAGTGCCAGTCCAGCGTATTTGCTGACCAATACAGGCAATGCCAATGCCGGAACAGGTGAGCAGGGCCTACATGACGCCCTGCAAAGCTGCCAGGCACTGGCCACAGCAGCTGGCATCGACGCCGAGCAGGTGCTGCCATTTTCCACCGGCGTGATTGGCGAACCATTGCCAATGGACAGGTTGCTGGCAGGTATTCCCGGTGCCCTGGCCAATCTCTCAGAGCAGGGTTGGAGCGACGCTGCCACAGGCATTTTAACTACAGATACCAGACCCAAAGGTGCCAGCCTGCAGTACGCTGCTGGTGACGGCCAGGTAACTATTACTGGTATCTCCAAGGGCTCAGGCATGATCAAGCCCAATATGGCAACCATGCTCGGCTATGTGGCTACAGATGCGGAAATGAACTCGGAACTGTTACACAGAGCCCTGCGACTGGCTACTAACAAGTCCTTTAATCGCATTACCGTTGATGCAGACACATCCACCAATGACTCCATTATGCTAGTTGCCACCGGTACCAGTGGTGTGTTGATTGATGAGATATCGTTTGATCAGTTTGTCGAGCAACTGAGTCTGGTATTTATCGAGCTGGCCCAGGCAATTATTCGTGATGGCGAAGGCGCAACCAAATTTGTTTCCGTGATTGTTGAGGGTGCTGTAGACAGTGCCGAAGCCCTGGCCGTTGCCTACACCATTGCCGAATCACCACTGGTTAAAACAGCTCTCACCGCCTCTGATCCCAACTGGGGCCGAATACTAGCTGCTATTGGCAGAGCAGGGCTAAAAGATCTGGATGTGAATCTGGTGCAACTGAGCCTCAACTCCGTATTGATTGCGGAGCAGGGCGCAAGAGCCTCCAGTTACACCGAAGAAGCTGGCCAGCAAGCCATGCAGCCAGAGGATATTGATATTCTGGTGTCATTAAATCGCGGTCAGGCCTCAGAAACGGTGTGGACCACGGACCTCAGTTACGAATATGTGCGTATTAATGCGGAATATCGCACTTAGTACCAGGTCACAGCAACAATGAAGCGTATCCATGTGGTAGCTGCCGTTATCTATGCTGCCCCCAGCATGAGTCAAATTCTTATCGCCAAGCGCCCCAACCATTTGCATCAGGGCGGGCTGTGGGAATTCCCCGGTGGCAAGGTGGATCAGGGTGAATCTCCCAGACAGGCTCTGGTGCGGGAGCTGCAGGAAGAACTGGATATTAATGTCACCACAGCTGAACCAATGATGCAGCTGTCCCACGATTACACCGATAAACAGGTGCTGCTGGATATCTGGAAGGTCACAGGATTTGAGGGGCAGGCTAGGGGGGTTGAAGGGCAGGAATGTCGCTGGGTATCGTTGACCGAGATAGTGGCAGATAACTCAGAGTATCAATTCCCGGCGGCCAACCGGGCTATTCTAGCGCGGTTAAAGTCCAGTTAAAAAAGTCCAGTTAAAAACGTCGAGCTAAAATTCGTCGTTAAATTCTGCATCCACAACTGCTGGCTCACCAGCAATGGCAAAACTCTCACTGGCCCAATCACCAAAATCAATTTTCTGGCAGCGTTCTGAGCAAAAGGGGCGCTGGGGATTTTTGCTGCTCCACTCAAGGCTGGTTTTGCAAGTGGGGCATTGCACAATGGTTGTGCGGCTGGGCTCTGTCATAATGGTTTGTCCTTAGTCTTTTCCGCAGCCAACGCCATAAACTGTTGATGCAGTTGCAGTACTCGCTGGGGCAATGTCTCTAGATCTAGCGAATTATCCAGCACAAACTCAGCTTTGTCGCGCTTATCCTGTCTCGACATCTGGGCATCAATAATACGTTGAATCTGCGTCGGATCATTGTTATCCCGAGCGCAGGCGCGCTGCAGTTGCAACTCAACAGGCACATCCACCAGTAAATGAGTATCCACCAGCTGATGCTGATCCGTTTCAAATAGCAGTGGCGATTCCAGAATCACATAGTCGGTCTGTGCAGCTTGCAGCTGGGCCATAATCCAGTCGCGGATCAATGGGTGCAATAATGTTTCCAGCCACAGTTTTTCCTCGGCATCGGCAAAGATAATCTGCCGCAACAATGGGCGATTTAGCTGGCCGTCGGGGAGAATAATATCGGCGTTGACAAAGTGCTCGGCAATGCTTTTAAGTGCCGGCATCCCGGGCTCAACCACAGCGCGGGAAGCCAGGTCGGCATCCACAGCATTGATACCCAGCTTGGCAAAAGTCTCGGCAACAGTACTTTTACCACTGCCAATGCCCCCGGTAAGGCCAACAATTAAAGGATTTTTATTCACGCCTGTTCTGCTCTGTCGCTGGGAGAAAAAATAATCTGTTATTACAGGCTTAAAAACCTCAAATAACTATCAAGAATCTTATCACCCCAGACAAAGGCAATCCAACCTGCCATGGCCAGATAGGGCCCAAACGCCATAGGAACTTGCTTTTCCCGACCGGCAAACAAAATAGCGGCAATGCCTACAGTGGCCCCCACAACAGTGGACAGCAAAATAACCAGAGGCAGCATCTGCCAGCCCAGCCAGGCACCCAGAGCAGCCAACAGTTTAAAATCGCCGTAGCCCATACCCTCTTTGCCGGTGATCAGTTTAAACGCCCAAAACACCAGCCATAGAGATAGATAGCCAGCAATGGCACCGACCACAGCTTCATTAAGGCTGACAAAGGTACCGCTCAGGTTGGCAAATAGCCCCAGCCACAGCAATGGCAGGGTAATCTGATCCGGCAATAGTTTTTCATGCAGGTCGATACCAGTGAGTACCAGCAGGCTATAGGAAAAGACAATGCCATAAAGGCTGACAATACTAAGGCCATAATGGTAGACAAAGAACCCGGCCAGCAGACCAGCCAGTAGTTCAACCATAGGGTACTGGATTGAAATAGGTGCAGCACAGGCTTTGCAGCGACCTTTTAAAAACAGGTAACTGATCAGTGGAATATTGTGTTGGGGCTTGATGGCTACACCACAGGAAGGGCAGCGAGAGGCAGGTTTGGATAGAGTCACCGGCTGTTCTGACACCTCTGGCTCAAGGCCCAAAAAGTCCCTTGAGTCCCTGCGCCACTCCGCCTGCATTTTTTCCGGCAAGCGCAGTATCACCACATTTAAAAAACTGCCGATAAGCAGGCCAAAAATAACAGCCAGCCCGGCGAGCATATTTTGTGAGAGTCCCAGTTCGAGTTCCATGCCCTGATATTTCCCTTTAGTAATATTGGTTTTTGCAGCTTACTGGCTGTGTTCAGGAGTAATACTACACCACATTACCCAGCTGGAAGATAGGTAGATACATAGCAATCAGCAGGCCACCTACCAGAACACCCAGTACCGCCATAATCATTGGCTCCAGCAGGCTGGTAAGATTGTCCACCGAGTTGTCCACCGCCTCTTCGTAATGCAGTGCGGCTTTTTCGAGCATCTCATCCAGGGCACCGGACTCTTCACCAATGGCCGCCATCTGATGGAGCAATGTCGGGAACATCTTGCGCGCCTTGATAGCTTGCTGCAATTGAATACCCGTCATAACATCCTCCCGCACCTGCATAATGGCATCGTAATAGAGCCTGTTGCCCGCAGCCCCGGCCACAGACTGTAGTGCATCTACTATAGGCACACCAGCGGAAAACGTAGTGGCCAAGGTGCGCGCAAAACGGGCGATAATTGAGTTGTAGAGAATATTGCCCACCACCGGCAGCCGCAGCATATATTTGTCCACCATATAGGCAAACTTCTGGGATCTGAATCTAGCCTCGCGAAAGGCAATTAATGCAGCACCAATACACGCCAGCACAAACATCCAGGAAGCCTGCAAGGTCTCCGATAGCCCCAGCACAAACAAGGTAAAAGCTGGCAGGTCTGCGCCAAAGCCAGCAAAGGTCTCGGCAAATACGGGCACCACTTTAATCAGCAGAATACCGGTGACCACAATGGCAACTACCATTACAGCAATAGGGTAGGTAAGGGCTTTTTTGATTTTGGCCTTTAGTTGTTCGGTCTTTTCCTTATAGGTCGCCACCCGATCCAACATGGTCTCCAGTGCGCCTGCGGTTTCACCAGACTCCACTAGACTGCAGAACAGATCATCAAACTGGCGCGGATGTTTGCGCAGCGCATTGGCAAAGCCACCACCGGCAGAGACATCATCGCGAATCTCATAAATCAGTTCTTTCATCAATGGTTTATCCGAACCATCGGCCACAATTTCAAAACTCTGTACTAAAGGAACACCGGCTTTCATCATGGTCGCCAGCTGCCTGGTAAATATAGCGATATCCGCAGGCACAATTTTTTTGCTGCGGCTAAACATTGGCTTGGGTTTCTTTTTTACTGACGTAGAGATAACCCCTTGCTTGCGCAACTGTGCTTTTGCACCAGCCAGATTGTCGGCACGCACTTCGCCGCCAACTTTCTCACCTTTGCGATTTTTTCCTCGAAAGACAAACAGATGTGTCTCTAGTGCTGTAGCCATAATCTAATCCTTGGTAATTCGGTTAGCTTCTTCGATGCTGATCAGTCCCTGAGCTGCTTTGCGCAGAGCAGAGATTCTTAATGTTCTGAATCCCTCCTGCAGCGCACATTGCAAAATATCTATGGAGCTGCCCCCCTGCATAATAATCTTGGAAATAGCCGGCGAGATTTTCAATGTTTCATAGACGCCGACACGGCCTTTATAGCCATTGGTGCAGTTGCCGCATTCCCCCGGTTTGAAAATCGTAAACTCCGATTTATCTATACCAATATTATCAAAGCCCTCTTCAGTAAGCACCTTGTCGGGAATATCACCAAAAGGCACCCGGCACTGGGAGCAGAGTTTTCGCCCCAGACGCTGGGCAATAATAAGATTGACCGACGTGGCCACATTAAAAGAGGGCACACCCATATTTAGCAGTCTGGTCAATGTTTCCGGGGCGCTGTTGGTATGCAGTGTAGACATCACCAGGTGACCGGTCTGGGCGGCTTTAATGGCAATTTCCGCAGTCTCCAGATCACGTATTTCACCCACCATCACCACATCCGGATCCTGGCGCAAAAACGAGCGCAGGGCCTCGGCAAAGCTCAACCCCACCCGCATATTGATCTGGGTCTGGTTAATGCCATCCATATTGATTTCAATGGGATCCTCCGCCGTGCTGATATTGCGCTCCGGCGTATTGAGAATGTTCAGTCCGGTATACAGGGATACGGTTTTGCCGCTGCCGGTGGGTCCGGTCACCAGAATCATGCCCTGGGGCCGAGCCAAAGCCTCCATATACAAGGCTTTTTGATCATCTTCATACCCCAGAGCATCAATGCCCAGTTTGGCACTGGAGGCATCGAGAATACGCAGCACAATTTTTTCACCAAACTGCAATGGCAAAGTGTTGACCCGAAAATCAATAGACTTATTTTTAGATAGCTTTAACTTTACCCTACCATCCTGTGGAATACGCCGCTCGGAAATATCCATGCGCGACATCACTTTTAATCTGGCTGCCAGTCGCTGGGCCAGATTGGTGGGTGGCTTGGCCATCTCGCGCAATATGCCGTCCACCCGAAATCGCACCCGGTAACTCTTTTCATAGGGCTCAAAATGAATATCCGAGGCCCCCAGTTTGATCGCATCAATCAGCATCTTGTTAATAAAGCGTACAATAGGGGCTTCATCTTCGGAGTTGCTGTCACTGGTGCCCTCATCATCTTCGACGGCCTCCATATCCAGATCATCGAGATGCACATCATCAATAGTGCCCAGCACCTCACCGATATCTTTGTCAGCATTATCCTCCAGCCAGCTGTCGAGAGACTCGGTAATACTGGAATACAGAGCCAGCACTGGCTCAACGGCAATGCCGGTTTGAAATTGAATTTCATTGAGGGCGCGGTGATTGGTGGGGTCTGCAATAGCGACAAAAAGGCGATTGCCCCGCTGTACCAATGGCATCACCTGGTGTTTTTTAAGCAGCTTATTATCAATTAGGTTTTTGGGTACATGATCGCTGTTGTGATGCTCAAGGGAATAAATGGGAATGCCAAATTCTTTGGCCGCGCAATTGCCTATGGCCTTATCTGAAATCAGTTTTTTTTCGCAGAGATATTGCACCAGTGAAATCTTGGCTGTTTTTGCCGAGCTGGTCGCCACCTCCAGATCCTGAGCCTCAATTAGATGGTCGTCTACCAGGCGTTTGGGTAAACCGTGTAGCGCGATTGGAGCCATATTCATAGATGTCGACCTTCCCTGCCAAAAACCAATAGCAGCGATTTTACGTCGATAGGCCAAACGCCGGAGTGCCAACAATCACAGAACCAAAAATAAATCGTGATAGAGCTAACATTTATTTTAAAAACAGTTGGCAGCCTATGGCTGACAAAAAATGTCATAAATTGACAGAGAAGGTACAGCTAATTGTCGCCAGTTTGGGGTGGGAATGTTGGGAAATTAGGTAACCCTATGAAATTACTAGGTTTTATATTTTTGGCATGGGAATTGCGATACAAATCAATAGTGCAATTTGGTGACAGCCTAATTTGCCAGTTAACTGGAATTAACACTGCCTGTGGCAGAACTTAACTTTTTGGAGATTTAACAATGAAAAAACATCAATCAGGTTTTACCCTAATCGAATTAATGATCGTGGTTGCTATTATCGGTATTTTGGCCTCGGTTGCTCTTCCTGCTTATCAAAATTACACATTAAAAGCTGAGTTTACTGAAACCAAGGTTGCTACTGGTGCAGTTAAAACTGGTGTCGAGGTATGTGCTCAAACATTAGGCTTGACCGCTGCAGGCAACTGCGATGAGGATACTAATGGTATTCCTGCGGACGTAACTGCTGGCTCAGAGATTGTAGGAATTGCATTAACGGGCACGGCACCGGCTAAAACAGGAGCTGCTGCTGCAGGCGACACTTTCATCATTACTGCTACTGCACCTACAACTTCTCCAAATACAACAGAAACATTTACACTCACGGGAACGCTGCAAGCAAATGGGCGTATCGTTTGGAATGGCGGCACCTGTTCAGATGCTGCTATTTGCTAAGTTGACGGTAAATAAAAAGGCTCCTTCGGGAGCCTTTTTTATTGGTTTTAATCGACCAGCCGCATGGATAAATCAATCGCCCTAATATGCTTGGTTAAACTCCCTGAAGAAATATAGTTAACCGCTGAACCAAGATATTGCTGCAAACTATCCCCATCAATATTTCCCGAAACCTCAACCTTGGTATCACCAAAATCAATCTTACGTAATTTAGCAATATCCTCCGGCGAAAAATTATCCAGCATTACCACATCAGCTTTGGCATCCAGAGCCTGCTGTAACTCAGCTACAGTCTCCACCTCGACTTCCACCAACTTGTCTGTAGCTATAAGCCGCGCCTGTTCGACCGCCTGAGTAATACCACCACAGGCAGCAATATGATTCTCTTTGATTAAAAAGGCATCGTAGAGACCAATGCGGTGATTGTGGCAGCCACCCACTGTGACCGCATATTTCTGTGCCAGTCGCAGTCCTGGAATGGTTTTTCTGGTATCCAGAATTCTCACCTCCGAGTCCTCCACCAGATTGGCATAGTGCCGAGCCAAGGTGGCTGTTGCCGAGAGCGTTTGTAAAAAGTTAAGGGCCGCTCGCTCACCGGTAAGCAGGGTTCTGGCGTTGCCGGTAATAGTAAAAAGCTGGTCATTGGGGCTGACCTGCTGACCCTCTTTAATATGCCAGTCAATCTTGCAGCTGGGGTCCAGCTGTCTAAACACTTCATCAACCCACGGCTGGCCGCAGATAACTGCAGTTTCCCTGGAGATCACAACCCCTGTTGCCTGTTTGTCGGCGGGAATCAAACGCGCGGTAATATCACCATCGCCAATATCTTCGGCCAGTGCTCGAGTGACAGATTGAGGGATATCTCTGGCAGTTTCCTGGGGCAGTTGGACCTGGGTCATTGCTCTCTCTTTAAGGTTGTTTCTCTAAGGTTGTTGGCTGCCTGCCGGGGCAAAAATATTGCGCCGTATTTGTCAGCGGGCGCAATTATAACAGCAATAATAGGATTGGATTTTGCCAGTTGATCTGTTTCAATGGCCAAAGGAGTTTTTTAGCTTAGTTGCACAGTTTGCGAACTGGGTTAAGTTTAGTTGGCCAAAGAGTTGGCAGGGTTAATGAGAACGGAATCGAAGTACAGCAAAAAAGAGCTGATCAGTTCGCTGCGGCAGTCCTGGCAGCGGCATCTTGAGTCTGTCTTTAGCCGGTTCTTTGAACAGGCATCCCAGACATTTTTAGATATGGCATCCAAAGCCGAGACCAACCGTTTGCAGACCATTTATCTGGATTCACAGCGACTGCTGCGCGCCCGCCGTGCAGAGATTGAAACCACGGTGACAGAGCAGGTACTGGCCAGTTTTTCTACCCTGACTCTGGCTGTTGTTCCCAAAGCGTCAGAGACTAGTGGCCACAATACGCCCTACAACCATTTAGAGCTGTTGGGCAATGAAGATCTGGAAGTAATGATTGCTCTGGATAATGGCTCAACCAAGGCCCTGGAAACCTTTAAACGGCCACTTTATTTATTGCAGCGGCGTTTTGAAACAATGCTCGGCGGCTCCGTCGCGAGCCCAATACCACTGTCCCCGGACGCGCTGATGGAAGCCCTGGCTGAATCCGTAGCCGATGGCATGATTGCCGTGGAGATGCAGGTGGTGCTGATTAACCTGTTTAATCAGATATGTTTTGATCGCAGTTACGGCCTGCTGCTGGACAAGGTCAATAATCTGCTGGAAGAAGCCGGAGTCTACCCGGCTGTGGAAGATGATCCTCAGCATGCCCCCTTTGTTGCCAGATCCGGGAACAGCCCTGAGCCAATAAACAGCCCTGAGCAGATAAAAAGCCCTGAGCAGATAAACAGCCCTGAGCAGATAAACAGCCCTGAGCAGATAAACAGCCCTGAGCATATAAAAGCCCCAACAGCCAATCCGCAGCAACTCCAGTCCGTAGTCGATAAACTAAGCTCCAAAAAAGCAGCGCCCAGCACGCCAGCTGCCCCGCAAACTGTTGACCTCAAGCCAACAGATACCAGCACCAGAGTGCAGACCGAACTGCTCGAGCGCATCTCTGCCATTCTTGAGGTCAATCAGGCCGAGTCCATGGATGCGAGCTCTGCCTGCCTCGGCAAGCAGAAGCTGTTTGATGAAATTGACAGGCATATGCAGCGCCTGACCACCGGGGCCAGTGCAACATCATTAAAATCTGGACACATGACCCAGCAGCTTGAGCAGGCAATCAATAATGCTCAGCCAGAGGGCAAGCAGGCCCTGCACCGCAATGATGCCAGTGTCTTCCATGTGGTGGGCAGCACATTTTCAAGATTTAGCAAAGCGTGCGCCATGGCGCCAGAAGCGCAGCAGGTGATGGGCCGCTGCGAGTTGCCAATGCTAAAACTGGCATTGGATAAACCGGAATTACTGGAGCAGGAGAACCATCCAATCAGGCGCCTGTTTAATGAAATGGCAAAATATGCCATCAGTCTGGAGCAGGGCAACTGTGCTGAGAATAAGATTTATCAACAGATGCTCAGTCTGTTAGAGAAAATGCTCAGCGAGTCTTTTAATGAGCAGCGCATTCCCAGAATGCTGACAGAATTTATGACCGCGGTGGATGAAGATCGGCGTATTTCTCGCCTGCAGGAACAGCGCCAATTAGAGGAAATTGCCGCCCGAGAAAAAATCAACTGGGCCCACACCAGAGTTGACGCTGAAATCAGCCGTCGCCTGATTGGCTGCCAAATGCCGGTAGCAATTGTTAACTTTGTCGAGCAGCACTGGTGCAAGGTCTTGCATATCGCCCATTTGCGCGGTGGTGAAGGCAGTCGTTCATGGATTGAGGGGTTGAATATTCTTGACCGGCTTCTGCGGCTGCTGGAGGTGGACCTGGCAGACAGAGACAGAGCCAAAATCGAATTGGTGCTGCAAGATATTGATCACCGCTTGCGGCATATTGCGATTGATGAGGTGCAGCGCAGTGATCAGATGGATCGGCTGCAGTTTATTTTATCGCCCCTGTTGCCCGGCAATGTAACCGCCATCGACCAGTATAAAAAAGCTTCTGTTAACAGGGATCAGACAGACCAGGTCAAGCATATTATTATCTCTTCACTGACCAGTGAAATGCCCGGCGAAAATATTACTGCTGCTCTGGATAGAGTGGAGGGGATGGATGCCACAGCCCAGGACAGCCTGTCTGCTATGCAAAAGGGTTGTTGGGTTGAATTATCTGATGGTATAAAGTCCCACAGGCGGGGCAAGTTGGCCGGCATTGTTGGGCCAACCTGGAAATATGTGTTTGTGAACAATAAAGGCAAGCTGGTGGCTGAGAAAAATCGCGCCAGCCTGGCCGACGAGCTGCAGCAGGGGCAGGTGACTGTGCTGGATAATTCTCAGCTGTTCGATAAAGCCATCAAAGCCGCCATCAATGATGTTAAAGATTTGTCCGTAGCCAGTTAGCAGCGGGCAACACAGGGCAAACTATGCAAATTGAACAGGGCTGGCTTGATGCAGCCACCAGGCTGCAGTCAGCCAACAATGATCCGCGGCCCGATCCAGCGGATATTAGCTTACTGGTGGTGCACAATATCAGTCTGCCACCAGGGCAGTTTGGCGGTCCCTATATCGGTCAGTTATTCTGCAACTGTCTGGACTCGGATGAGCATCCGTATTTCGCCGAGATTGCTCATCTCAAGGTGTCATCTCATCTATTGATCGACCGGCTTGGCAACATTATCCAGTTTGTACCATTTGGGCAGCGAGCCTGGCATGCAGGTGTCTCCCGGTTTGAGGGCAGGGATAACTGCAATGATTTTTCTATCGGCATTGAGTTGGAAGGTGCAGATAATATTGCCTACACTGAGCGTCAATATATTGTGCTGGCTGAGGTTACCAAAGTGCTGTGCACCCAGTATCCATTGATTACGGCGGACCGGATTCAGGGTCACAGTGATATTGCTCCCGGACGCAAAACCGATCCGGGTCCGGCCTTTGATTGGGGCCATTACCGCAGTGCGCTGATCTAGCGCGAGGATTATTATGAATTTTTTGATTGCTCTGCTGGCAATTATTTTACTCGAAGCCTACAGCGAACTAGGCGCCGTGCAGAGGGATGGTTGGGTACGTCGCTGGCATAAAGGGCTGGCGGCGATCGAGTTTTTAGCACGACCATCAGTTATCAGGCTTGCACTGTTTGTGGCAGTTCCGGTTATCCTGTTGCATCTTGTACTGGCCGTTCTGAGCCATCAATGGGGGCTTTTGGTTTTTGTACTCGAGTTGCTGGTGCTGCTCTATGCCATGGGCCGGGGTAATCTCGACACTCAGATTGCGCTGTTTACCTCGGATCTGGAAAGGGATGATCTGCGGGCGGCGTTTGATGATGCCACAGTATTTGACCTCTCCCATCGGGAGGGGGTTGTGGATAATATTGAGGACTTGCGAGAGCAGGTGTTTGCTTCCCTGCCGTACCGCATTTTTGAGCGAACCTTTGTTGTGATTTTCTGGTTTTATTTATTTGGCGCGCCGGCAGCCCTGGCCTACAGATTATTGGCGCTGCATGGGGATCTGGATTTTGATGAGACGGATGCAGATCAGCCAGGACTGAAATGGCTGTGGCTGATGGAATGGCTACCCGTTAGGCTGCTGGGCTTGACCGTTGGCCTGGTGGGCAACTTTTCCTATGCCGCCAGTGCAGTCAGGAAATTATTATTTTGCCGCAGCACAGGCACGGCTGAGTTTTTGCGTCATGTGGTAAAAGGTGCGCTGGGGGATGAGCAAGCCAGTAGCGCCCTGACTCATCAAACGGTTTCTGAAGTGACCTTGCTGTTTGGGCGCGCCATGACCGGCTGGCTGGTGGTCATCGCTATACTGGTTGTTCTCAGCTAGCTCAGGCGTCGTCGGGACTGTTCCAGGGAGCCACTTTCAATAGTAGCAACATGCCGGGAATTGCCAGTGCAGTGCACAGGTAAAAGAAGTTTTCCCAACCTATGCCCTCCACAATAATACCTGTTGTCGAACTGGCCACTGTGCGCGGCACAGCCGTCAGCGCGGTAAACAGGGCAAATTGGGTAGCGGCAAAGGCAGGCTGGGTGGTGCGGGCGATAAATGCCACAAAGGCAGCAGTGCCCAGACCTACGCCCAGATACTCAAAACCAATAACCAGCCCCAGCAACCAGAGTCCTTCGCCCACTCGGGCCAGTAGTGCAAATCCCAAAATGGAGATTATCTGCACCAGGCCAAATAACCAGAGGGCACGGTTGATACCAATTTTGAGCATTAGAATACCGCCCAGAATACCGCCGATAATCATTGGCCACAGGGCCGCATTTTTCGCCACCAGCCCAATCTCTGTTTTGCTGTAACCCATATCCAGATAGAAGGGCGTAGCCAGAGCGGTGGCCATGCTGTCCCCCAGTTTGTAGAGCAGCATAAAGGCCAGAATCAGGCAGGCTTGCTGAACTCCCTGGCGAGTAAAAAACTCTTTGAATGGCTCAACAATAGCAGACTCAAGTGTGGCGGGGTGCTGTTCCGTTCTCGCTGGTTCGCCTATGCTCAGGGTCAGCACAATGCCGGACAGCATAAAGCCACCGGTGATCATAAAGACTGTCTCCCAGGGCAGGCTGTCGGCCAATATCAGGGCTAATGAGCCGGGCACCAACCCCGCGATTCTGTAGGCGTTAACATGGATTGAGTTGCCCAGCCCCAGCTCTGCATCCGGCAATATCTGGCGCCTGTAGGCGTCCAGCACAATATCCTGTGTGGCACTGAGAAAGGCAATAAAAATACAGATATAGGCGACAGTCCAAATTTGTGTGGTGGGATCAAAGAAACCCAGAGCGGCGATGGTTGCGAGCAGTGCTGTCTGGGTAAGCAGCATCCAGCTGCGGCGCAGGCCGGGGCCGTAACTAAGCAGGGATAATTGATAGCGATCGAGCAGCGGCGACCAGAGAAATTTCCAAGTATAGGGCAGACCAATCAGGGCAAAGAAGCCAATTTCCTTCAGCCCTACGCCTTCGGTGCGGAGCCAGGCCGGTACCAGAGAGATCAATATGTAGAGCGGCAGACCTGAGGCGAAACCGGTAAATATGCAGATCAACATGCGGCGGTTAAGCAGGGCTTCTTTAATGCTGGGTGAACTCATTTATTCTTTTGCTCTCTCTTTGATGATACGCCGCAGAGGACTGTTTAATTAGAGCAGCCAAAGGCCGCTTATTTAGAGCAGCTCAAGGCTGCTTATTTAGAGCAGCTCAAGGCTGCCACTGATATTGACGGAGGCTAATCCGGTTCCCATTCACCAGCAGCCCCTCTTCCTGCAGCCGGGCCTTTTGCCTCTTAAAGCTATCACTATCTGCTGGCAGACTAATTTTGCCTGATGCATTGATGACGCGGTGCCAGGGCAGGCTGCTATCTGCTGGTAAATTGCGCAATGTCCGGCCCACCAGGCGGCCACCTCTGGGTAACCCGGCCAGTTTACCCACCTGACCATAGGTTGCCACACTGCCACAGGGTATGGCTGCCAGTACTGCATAAATCCTCTGTTCTGCTGGCACCTCATTCATAGCTCAAGCCTACGCTATTCAGGCTGATGTTGAAATAGTGCAAACTACCCCAATACTATAAGTTAGAGCCGAGGAGATACTCTATGCGTTTTCTGTTTTTACTATTTATCGTTATGCCCATTGTTGAGATGTGGCTGCTGATTGCTGTGGGAGCAGAAATAGGCGCCCTCTATACCATTGGCCTGGTGTTGCTCACTGCGGTGATTGGCGCTCGATTATTGAGAGAGCAGGGCCTGGCGACATTGTGGCGGGGCCGGCGCAAACTGGAGGAAGGCCAGCTGCCGGCACAGGAGATTGGTGAGGGTATTATTTTGGCGGTCTCAGGGGCGCTACTTTTAACCCCGGGCTTTATCACCGATATTGTCGGCTTCGCTGGATTGTTCCCACCTGCCAGAGCGCTGTTTAGCCAGCACATTATAGGCAAGATGGTAGTCACTGATTTGCATGGCAATCAGTATCGTCGTGGGTCCGGTGCCAGCGGCGCCGAATCAGGGGATATTATCGAAGGCGAGTCCTGGGACAACAGTGAAGGTATTGATCGCCCTGATCGCAAAAAATAACGATTTACTATAAAAAAACTCATCTCTGCCCTTGAAAAAGGATTTGTTCGTCACCATCTACCCTCTAACGTTGCGAAGGGCATCTCGCAACTACTGTCGAATATTGCAGATTGATTAATTGGAGATAAAAACTATGAAAATTCGCCCCTTACATGATCGAGTGATTGTGCGTCGCGAGGAAGAGGAA
>JABJOY010000039.1 GCA_018664075.1 Porticoccaceae bacterium
GAGCCATATTGCCATTTAGGAAAACCGACTAGCATCCACTAACCAAAAAACTATTCAGCCTACCAGGCACCGGTATTTTCCATGGAGGCCCAGGGCTCCTGTGATGGAAGCCTGTCGCCTCGCTGCAGTAATTCGATCGAAATATTATCTGGGGAACGGACAAAAGCCATACGGCCATCCCGTGGCGGTCGGTTGATCCTGACGCCCGCCTCTGCCAGTTTGGCACAGGTGGCATAGATATCATCCACCTGAAAAGCCAGATGACCAAAGTTGCGACCACCGGTATAGGCTTCAGGATCCCAGTTGTAGGTCAGTTCCAGCAATGGTGCACTTGCGCTTTTTACCATATCCAAATCTTCAGGCGCGGCGAGAAATATCAGCGTAAAGCGGCCAGCTTCGCTCTCTGTTCTAGAGGTTTCCACCAAGCCCAGAGCATCGCAGTAAAACGCTAACGACGCCTGCAAGTCACTTACTCGCACCATTGTATGAAGATACTGCATGATCCTACCTCTTAGGCAACACCGCTATTATAGGGCCAAGTGGCGTATATCGCTGAGCAGTTTTACCAGATGGGTCATAAAGCGACCGGCATCACCACCGTTGATAACACGGTGATCATAGGACAGTGCCAGGGGCAACATCAGCCGCGGTGCAAATTCACTGCCATTCCAGACCGGCTTTATCTGCGACTTGGAGACACCAAGAATACCAACCTCTGGACTATTGACGATGGGCGTGAAACCAGTGCCACCAATAGCACCCAGACTCGACAGCGTAAAACAGCCGCCCTGCATCTGTGCCGGCTTTAATCTTCCTTCACGGGCACTGGCTGCAAGACTGGCGATCTCAGCAGAAATATCCCATATGCCTTTTTGGTCTGCATCTTTAATCACCGGAACCACCAGGCCTCGTGGCGTATCCACAGCCATACCAACATGGCAGTAGTGCTTCTGGATATAGTTTTCGCCATCACCGGCCAAGGAGCGATTAAACTCCGGGTTGGCCTGTAGTGAAGTAGCCAGCGCCTTAATCAGAAATGACACTGGTGTTATTCTGATACCGCGCTTTTCGCCCTCATCTTTGAGGGACTTTCTAAAACTTTCCAGCTCGGTTATATCCGCCTCATCAAATTGGGTGACATGGGGAACATTGAGCCAGTTACGCTGCATATTGGCTGCGGTGAGCTTTTGGATTTTGCTCATGGCTACAGTTTCAATATCGCCAAACTGGCTGAAATCTACCGCAGGTACCTGGGGAATACCTGCGCCAGCTGTTGCTGTCGGCGCCGAGCTAAGCGCCGCTTTAACATAGTTATTAACATCGTCTTTTTGAACTCGGCCTCTGGGGCCAGTACCTGTCACCTTGTCCAGTTGCACACCGAGTTCCCGGGCAAGCAAACGCACTGCCGGGCCAGCGTAAACGCTGTCTGATGGAGAGGAGTCTGTCTGAGTTACCTGGGCCGCAGGAGCTGGAGCAGCTGCAACAGGCGCAGGCTCGGGCGCTTTTGCTGGTTCGGGGCTATTAATCGGCTCAGGGCTATTAACCGGCTCAGGGCTGGCAGCAGAGGTCACTTCAAGAACAGCCACCTCGGCGCCGGTGCGCAGTTTATTGCCTTCTGCAGCAAGAATTTTAATTACCTTGCCGCTATGTGATGAAGGTACATCCATGGTGGCTTTATCGGACTCAAGTACCAGCAGGGTATCCCCTTCCTCGACCTGATCACCAATCGCTACGGAGATTTCAATCACGTCAATCTCATCATCGCTGCCAATATCCGGCACCAGAATTAGCTGCTCAGAGGAGGTCTGGGCCGGTGCAGCAGCTGGTGCAAGTTCTGCGGCAGCTGGTTCAACAGCTACAGGCTGGGCCTCTGCAACTGGCTCAGCTGCGGGGGCTTGTTCGGCATCGGCCACTTCGATTTCAGCTATGGGGTCACCCACCTTAACCACGGCACCATCTGCAACCAGATACTTGACCAGACTACCCTGAAAAGGGCTAGGCACATCCATAGTTGCCTTGTCAGATTCCAGTACCAGCAGAGAGTCCTCTACCTCAACTGCATCTCCAGGGGCAACGCTCAGTTCAATGACATCGACGCTTTCGGCGCCACCCAGATCTGGAACTGTTACGATTTCTACGGCCACTTGTTATCCTTTTTAATATCTTGTTACTGGTTAATCGACTCTATTACAGATACAGCGGATTGCTCTTGTCTGGATCAATACCAAACTCGGCAATGGCTTTCTTCACTACCGTCGGTTTAATTTCACCTTTGTCTGCCAGTGCCTTGAGCGCAGAGATGGCGATAAAGTAGCGATCCACTTCAAAGAAATGACGCAGTGCAGCCCGGCTATCACTGCGGCCAAAACCATCTGTACCAAGTACATAGAATGGCTGCTTGATATAGGCTCTCATCTGTTCAGCGTAGCCCTTCATATAATCCGTAGCTGCAACTATAGGCGCTTCGCTGCCACCTAGCTGTGCACTGATATAAGACTGTTGCGCTTTATCTGTGGGATGCAACAGGTTCCAGCGGTCTACCGCCTGACCTTCACGAACCAGCTCATTGACACTGGTCAGACTCCAGATATCCGCTTCAACCGAATAGCTTTCTTTAAGTATTGCTGCTGCGGCGACCACCTCGTTGAGAATAGTGCCCGCGCCCATCAGGGTAACCTTATGCTTGGCTTTGCCTGCTTCAGCTAGCTTGTACATACCTTTAACAATGCCCTCTTCAACACCTTCTGGCATTTCCGGCTGAACATAGTTTTCATTCATGGTTGTCAGATAATAAAAGCAGTTTTCCTTATCTTCAAACATGGTCTTGATACCATCTTGCACAATTACCGCCAACTCATAGCTGTAGGTTGCATCATAGCTCTTACAGTTAGGAACAGTGTTGGCCAGAATCAGGCTGTGTCCATCCTGGTGCTGCAGGCCTTCACCATTCAATGTAGTGCGACCAGCAGTTGCACCAATCAGGAAGCCACGGGCCTGGCTGTCACCAGAGGCCCAGGCCAGATCACCAATACGCTGGAAACCAAACATGGAATAGAAAATATAAAACGGAATCATGGGCACAGCATTGGTGCTGTAAGAAGTCGCCAATGCCAACCAGGCCGACATAGCACCAGCCTCGTTGATGCCCTCTTCCAGAATAACCCCCTGCTTGTCTTCCTTGTAGTACATTATCTGCTGATGATCATGGGGCACATATTTCTGCCCGGCTGAGGTGTAGATACCCAGCTGTCTGAACATGCCTTCCATACCAAAGGTGCGAGCCTCGTCCGGAACAATAGGCACTACGTACTTGCCAATATTCTTGTCTTTAACCAGAGTGGACAGCACTCGCACAAAGGCCATGGTGGTAGATATTTCTCTTTCACCGCTGCTTTCCAGCTGCTTCTTAAAGGCGCTGAGAGCAGGAACCTGCATGGGTTCAAAATGATGCTTGCGGGCTGGCAATGGACCACCCAAAGCATCGCGGCGACGCTTCATATAGGTAATTTCCGGGCTGTCCTCGGCTGGGCGGTAATAGGGAACAGTTTCCAGTTCATCATCAGCCACCGGAATACCAAAGCGATCGCGAAAATATCGCAGACCATCCAGATCCAGTTTCTTAACCGAATGGGTATCATTGGCCGCCTGACCGTCTCCAAGACCATAGCCTTTAACCGTATGGGCCAGAATAACGGTAGGCTTGCCACTGCTCGCCGCCGCTTCTGAATAGGCTGCATAGACCTTATAGGGGTCATGGCCACCGCGGTTTAGGGCCATAATCTGGTCGTCAGTCATATCCTTGACCAGCTCCAGCAACTCCGGGTATTTGCCGAAGAAATGCTCGCGGGTATAGGCACCACCATTGTATTTATAGTTTTGCAGCTCACCATCGCAGACTTCATTCATGCGCTTGATCAGCATGCCGCTCTTGTCTTTCTCCAGCAGCTGGTCCCAGTGACGGCCCCAGACAACTTTAATCACATTCCAGCCAGCGCCACGGAATACGCCTTCCAGTTCCTGCATGATCTTGCCATTGCCACGCACAGGGCCATCGAGGCGCTGCAGGTTGCAGTTAATCACAAATATCAGGTTTTCCAGGCCCTCGCGACCAGCCAGAGAGATGGCGCCCAGGCTTTCCGGCTCGTCACATTCCCCATCTCCAAGGAATGCCCAGACCTTGCGATCGCCGCGGGGCGACAGTCCGCGGGCTGACAAGTAACGCATTACATGGGCTTGATAGATGGCCTGAATCGGTCCCAGACCCATGGAAACTGTTGGGAACTGCCAGTAGTCGGGCATCAGCCAAGGGTGCGGGTAGGACGACAGTCCAGTGCCGTCAACTTCTCGGCGGAACCTGTCGAGCTGATCAGTAGTCAGGCGCCCTTCGAGAAACGATCGGGCATACATGCCTGGAGAGCTGTGCCCCTGGAAAAACACTAGATCACCCATATCCTCGCCGTCGGAACCACGGAAGAAATAGTTGAAGCCAATATCATACAGAGTTGCAGCTGAAGAGAAGCTGGCGATATGGCCGCCAATTCCTTCACTCTGCTTGTTGGCGCGCATGACCATAGCCAGAGCATTCCAGCGCACCAGGGAGCGGATACGGCGCTCCATAAACAGATCGCCGGGCATAGTCTTTTCACGGCTGGCCGGGATAGTGTTGTGGAATGGAGTGGTTACAGACTGGGGTAATTGGATACCCTCTTCAGTGGCATGAGCCTGCAGCTGAGTCAGAATATAAGTGGCGCGATCATCTCCCTGAGCACGGCAAATTGAATCAAAGGCATCGAGCCATTCCTGGGTTTCAGCTGGGTCTAAATCCTGCGACATGTGGCACCAATCAATGTTAGTTAACTGTAAGGCGACGGATCACATCTAGCGCACTGGCCTCGACTACAAACCGCCTCAATCGAAGGGCAGCATGATAATGTAGTTTAGCTACAAATTCAATTGATCATAACAATTCAAACGCTAGGCTAAAAAAATTAAAAACATTATAAAAATAACATAAGCTATTGTTTTACATGATTTAATATCGAACTATTAACAAGTTAGTTTAACTACATAAAAGCAGATTTTTCGCGCAATTTAAAAATCATAGCTATAGGTTTCGCTGTTTTCTCGCAAATCAACGGCACTGTTAACCTGCCCTGGTTTCGCGGTGGTTACCCAGACTGCACGGCGCTGTTCTACAAGCAGTTGCTGATAGGCCTGCTGCAGGGTCGCAATATCGACCTGGCGTATGGCTGCAGCCAGCTGAGCGCGAAAATCAAAATCCCTGTAGCCCAGAGCCAGAGACTCCATAAAGCGACCATTCATCTCAGCCAGATTCTTTGGTTTTTCCTCCAGACTGCTTAACAGGGAATCCTGGTAGCGGCTTAGGTCATCCGCGCTTAAGCCGGCCACCGTTTCCCCATAATCATTGATAAAACCCTCAAACTCAGCGCGCAGTTGCTGTTCATCGGCGACTGGAGATTGCACTAGCATGGCCAGCCCAGGAACCGGGCCCTGATGACTGGCAAAGGCAGAAACCACATAGCCCAGCTGCTTCTCGGTGCGCAGACTGTTATAGAAAGGCGCCGACAGCATCTCTGCCACCAGGCTCGTTGCAGCCCGTTGCTGCAAGCTGTCATCTGTGGCCTGAAAATACAGTACTGATACGGCATCCTCATGGTCCACAGGTACCTGCCCCTGTACTGAGCCAGCAGTAAGCTTGGCAATATGGCTCGGATTGTCAATCTGCATCAGGGTAAAACTCTGGATAAACTGGCGCTGAATATCCTCGGCCACCTGTTGATTATGATTGCCACTTATCAATAATTTGAGCTCCATACTGGTCAGTAGACTGCTGGCAAACTTCTGTACCTGCTCCATGGTCACAGCCTCAATCACAGGGGCTTTCTGCAATGGCGTCCAGCGACCTGTCAGCATCGAATAGAGTCCGCTGATCACCTGACGGAATGGGTATTCACGCTGGAAGTTGGCCAGCTGGCGCAGACGCTTTTGTTTTAGCTGATCAAATCTTGTCTGATTCCAGACTGGCTGTTTGAGGGCATGCAATACATCCCTGAGCAGCACCGGCTGCTTGTCAGAATAACCAGCCACATTAACTGTTAGGCCCTGGGCACTGGCACCAAGGGCGAAATTCAATCCCGCCTCTGTGGCTGGGTAACTGCTGGCATTTAACTGATCGCGGACAATATCCAGATATAACTCGGCCATGGCCAGCCCCTGTATTGTCTGGGTTTTATCTGTCCCCAGACTAGCCACAATACTGGCTTTAGGGACACCAAATCTGCTATCGGGCATATGCCAGGAAAGCAGGCCCTGTGCATTGGATAATGGCGGGGGTGACTCTGCTTCAGAACCTGATAACAGATCGAGGCTGGCAGGGATATAGGGGTTTTTTGGCGATAGAGCCAAGGCCGCCACAGATTCAGGGTTTTGCCATTGCTTAACTTCTGCGGCATCGATAGCAGTAACTTTATAAGGGACTTGGTAGCGCTTGGACACCTGATTCGTGGTCACTTCCGGGGCTGTAAGCATAATAAAACAGTTTTCCGGGATCAGTCGTCCGGCAACCTGTTTAATCAGCTGTTGATCATAGGACTCCATTACATAGCCCGCCCGAAGCACATCGGCGGTTGGGTACTGGTGCATAAGCGAGGCCAGTGATGACACATAGCCCATGGAGTTTTGCTTCTCTTGAAAGCGGAAAGCCATCGCCGCCAGACTGGCGCGCTCGTCGTAGCGCCAAGCCTCAATACCATTACTGCGCACCGTTTCAATCCAGGCAAATACCAACCTGGTCAGCTGTTTACGCTGCTTATACCCCTCTGGCGTCAGCCCTATATCAATAGAGAACAGACTGGAGCTGCGATCTTCCAGACCAGCGCCAGCACTGAGGGATTCGGCCCAGCCTTGGTCTTTTAGCAGCTGCAGCAGACTGCCCTGCCCCTCGTGACCTATTAACGCAGCAAGATACTGAGCTGGCTTGATTCTCCAATAGGGTTTCATTTTGGGCAGTTGAAAGCTGATGCTGATTTCACGGAGCTCTTTGAGAGGTTCGACTTCTATTAACAATGGCAGCTTTTTTTCACTGATCAGCTGACTGCCATGTATTTCTACTTCGGTATCATAATTGGCGATAGCGGAAAATCTCGGAACCACCATAGCTTCCAGCTGGTCAAGGCTCTCGGTGCCCAACACCACCAGTTTCATTAAATTGGCCGAGTAATACTGTTGATACAATTCCAGCAATTCTGCCCGCACCGGTCGATCTTTTAAGTCAGCCAGGGTTTCGAGATTGCCCACGGTAAACTTGGACATGGGGTGGCTGGCGTCGACCTGCTCCTGCAATACATCCCATTGCCGACGACCGTCATCTTTGATCTTTAGCCTGTACTCAGACTCAACTGCATTGCGCTCCCGGTCTACATATTTGGCATCAAAATTGGGGCTGTGAAAAAACGGTGCAAAGCGATCTAGAGCCTGCTCCAGGTACTGGGCATCTATATCGAAAAAGTAATTGGTGTGCTCCAAACCCGTGCCTGCATTGTGATTGCCACCATGCTCGGCAATAAACGTCTGATACTCCCCGGGCTCCGGATACTGCTCGGTACCCAGAAACAGCATATGCTCCAGAAAGTGAGCCAGCCCCTCTCTATCTTTGGGATTCTGGTAGCTACCCACATAGACATCCAGAGAGGCGGCAGACTTATCAGCTTGCGGATCTGAAATCAGCAATACATCGAGTTTATTCGACAGCTGCACGTGCCTGTATTGGCGCTTATCATTGGGGCTGGCAATCACATTGGACAGCGAGGCTGACTCAGTTTCCGGCCCTGGGTCAGTGCTACAGGACTGGAGAGACAATGCAGCTGCCAGCAGCAAGCTAAGTGTTAAAGCAGACGAAAATGCGCGGTTCAATAAAGCAGGCATACGGGTATCCTTATATCCGGTTCTATCCCTTTTTTCTAAGACTGACTGGCTCAGTCTTCAGCAATATCCAAATCTTTTTGTGGCCAGGCGTTGTATACCGCCTTGACCAATGTGGCCAGAGGAATGGCAAAAAACACACCCCAGAAGCCCCAGATTCCGCCGAATAGGAGCACTGCAACAATGATTGCCACCGGGTGTAAATTGACCACCTCAGAGAACAGTAGCGGTACCAACAGATTGCCATCGAGAAACTGGATAAACCCATAGACCATAAATAACCAAAAAAAGTCTAAACCCCAGCCCCATTGCATATAGCCAACCAGCAGTACCGGCAGGGTTACCACAGTGGCACCAATATAGGGAATTAAGACAGATAGCCCCACCAGCAAGGCCAGCAGCACCGCATAATTTAGACCAAGAACTAAAAATGCAATCAGCGAGGTGACTCCAACAATCAGAATTTCGATGGCTTTTCCCCGCACATAGTTGGCAAACTGCACATCCATCTCCGACCAGATAGCTGTCATTGCGCCCCGCTCCTTTGGCAGCAGACTAGTGAGAAAACCCACTAGTAGATCTTTATCCTTGAGCATAAAGAACACTAGCAATGGCACCAGCAGCAGATAGATCATTAGCCCAAATATGCCAGGGAAACTACTGATGGACAGGGACAGTATCTGCTCTGCTAAATTGGCCAGCTCACCAGACACTCTGGAGGTAATAATTTGGAACTGCTCCGGGCTAATATACTCAGCATAGGTTTCCGGCAAGGTCACTAGCAGATCCCGCAGCCTGCCGATCATATTGGGCAGTTCAGCCACCAGCAGAGATGTCTGCCGCCCGACAATGGGTATCAGTACCGTGAGTACTGATATAAACAGCATGATAAACAGCATATAGGCGCCAACAATGGCGGCAATCTCAGAGACACCCCGACGGCGCAGCGTATTGATCACACCCTGCAATAAAAACGCAATCACCAGTGCCGCAAACACCGGCCCCAGCACCACTCCCAGAGTCGCGAATACGACCAGTGACACCACCAGTATCACCAGCAGCAACACCGCCTCTTCACTGCTGAAATACTGATCCAACCATCTCTGTAACACCTGCTTCATGCAAACTCCTGCGCTGTTTTAACTCTGCCTAGAATCCGGTAGTTTATTACCTGAGTCAACCGGCCGTAAGTATAAAGCGTTTATAAAGAGATCCGACATTAAACTTCCAAGTATTTCAATTGTCGAAATGCGCAGGTTTATTAGTTACAGTAAAGCCATCCATTACATAGTTGACCACAAGCCATTTTGAATATTCGACCCCTTCAGCTAAAACGCGCCAATCCTGCCCTTGCCCTGAAACTGGTGCTGGTCAACACTGTGCTCTGTGTGGGGCTATCCCTGACCAGCACGCAGGCCCTAGCCAATGAAATCAAGCTGCCCAGACTGGGGGATACAGTTTCCGGTATTGTCTCCAAACGTCAGGAATATGAGCTCGGCAGAACCTGGCTAAAAGCCTTTCGCAGCCGAGTTCGCGAACATGATGACCCTCTAATGCAGGAGTATTTGGAGCAGCTGCTCTATGACTTGGCCACCTACAGCGACCTTGAGGATCCGCGGCTGGAGCTGGTGATCGTCAACAATGCATCCATGAATGCCTTTGCCGTGCCCGGTGGTGTGGTGGGCTTCCATACAGGGGTTTTTGCCTTTGCCGAAAAGGAAGACCAGATGGCCTCAGTGCTCGCCCATGAACTGGCCCACCTCAGTCAGCGCCATTTCGCCCGTGGCCTGGAGGCCCAGCGCGCCTCATCAATGGTGACATTGGCAGGACTGCTAGGCAGTCTGGTATTGGCAGCAACCGCTGGCGGTGATGCAGGTATGGCGGCTATCACAGCGACCCAGGCTCTGGCCATGGACAGTCGTCTGCGCTACAGCAGATCCAATGAGCAGGAGGCTGATCGCATAGGTCTGAAAACCATGGAGCGGGCCAATCGCGATCCAGGTGCCGTGGCCGAAATGTTTGAGACTCTGTTGCGCGCCACCAGATATAGTGGCAGCCGGCCACCGGAATTTTTATTGACTCACCCGGTCACCGAACGCCGTATTGCTGACGCCCGGGGTCGAGCCATGGCCAACTCAATGCGCCAGTACGCAGAGAACCCAGAGTTTTATCTGATGCAGTCAAGGGCACTGTTGGCCCTGCGCACAGACAATAATTTGGCGATCCGCGAGTTTCAGGCCCAGCTGGACAACAATATTCACCGTCCTGAGGCAGTTAAATACGGCCTCGCACTGGCTCATACCAGAGCTGGTAACTACAAGCAGGCCCGAGCGCTGTTAGCTGACCTTATCAGTAGCGACCCATCACAGCTGAGTTTTCATCATGCAGATATAGAGCTGTCTATTGCTCAGCAGCAGTATCCCCAGGCACTGGCAAAGGTGAATAAGTTACTGCGTATCAGCCCCAATAACTACCCATTGATTAGATTAAAATCCGAAGTTCTGTGGCAGGCTCATCGCTATGAACAGGCCAGCGACGTGCTGACGGATCTGAGCAGAATCAGACCAGAGGACCCTATGGTCTGGTATCAGCTGGCCGAAGTTCGCGGTTTAGCGGGGAATATTTCTGGGGTACATCAGGCTCGGGCAGAGTACTTTATTCTGGTGGGTGCCTTTGATCGAGCGCGCAAACAGCTCGGCCTGGCCATAAAGCTTGTGGCCGCGGACTTTAAGCGCTCGGCAATCATTCGCCAGCGTCTGGTTGATATAGCTGAAATGGAAGAGAGAATCGAGAGGTTATAGCCCTAAGCCGATTAATAGCCCTAAGCCGATTAATAGCCCTAAGCTACCAGAAGTTACTAATCAAACCCCCTAAACCTTAAAATTCATCATGCGCTCCAGAGATGTAAATGCCTGGGCGCCAATATCGGCATTCACCTCAATCTCATTGCTGCCCTGCTTCAGGCAGTCGCGCAAATTTTGCAGACTATTCATGCCCATCCAGGGACAGTTAGCGCAGCTTCGACAGTTGGCACCGCTGCCGCCAGTGGGCGCAATCAGCAGCTGCTTATCCGGCACTGCCTGTTGCATCTTGTAGAAAATACCCTGGTCTGTCGCCACAATCATCTGTCGATGAGGCAGCTTTTGCGCCGCAGCAATCAGCTGGGAGGTTGATCCCACTATATCCGCAATATCAACCACAGATTCAGGGGATTCAGGGTGCACCAGCACGGCAGCTTCCGGATAGACCTTCTTTAAGTCCAAAATGCCCTTGGCCTTAAATTCTTCATGAACAATACAACTGCCGTCCCACATCAGCATATCGGCACCGGTATTTTTCTGCACATAGCCGCCCAGATATTTATCCGGTGCCCAGAGTATTTTCTCCCCCAGGGCATCCAGATGGTCAACTACCTGCAGAGCAATACTCGAGGTTACCACCCAGTCAGCCCGGGCTTTAACAGCGGCGGAGGTATTGGCATAGACCACCACAGTGCGATCCGGATGCTGGTCACAGAAGCGGGCAAACTCATCGGCCGGGCAACCCACATCAAGGGAACAGGTGGCCTCTAATGTGGGCATCAGCACTCGCTTGTTGGGAGTCAGGATCTTGGCGGTTTCGCCCATAAACTTGACCCCGGCAACCACCAATGTGTCAGCGGCGTGACTGTTGCCAAAGCGGGCCATATCCAATGAATCGGAAACCACGCCCCCGGTCTCTTCAGCCAGTGCCTGAATTAGTGGGTCGGTATAATAATGGGCAATAATGACAGCATTCTTTTCAATCAGCAGAGACCTTATCTCGTCCTGCAACGCAACAGCATCTGCGGCATCGATAGATGTCTCAGTTGGCACCAGATCCAGATATTGCTCCACCAGTTTTTGATGGTCCGGATTGTCGGCGACGGTATTATTTTGCTGCTGGTTTTCCATGCTGGAACCTGTGGCTACATTCCTGACAGCCAGTAAACCACGGCGGTCATAACAATTAGGAGTACAGCAACAACGGCAATAGCATCCGCTTTCGAATCGCCACTATTGTCTTGTTCAGGTAGGTTGCTCATAAATAGCCTCTGTAAATAAAGTTTAGCCACTGCAATGCTTGAACAGAGCAGAATATTGGGTTCAAATTTTGAGGCGGCATTCTAACAATCTAATTCTCGACTGTCGCCCTTTCCAGCACCCCAGATAGGCAGAAAAGCGGCTTCTAATCCAAATCCGCTGAGGCAAGGCCCTTATTCCATTACTATATCGACATATAGGCAAATAATAATTTAAAAGAATAACCACTACCGCTATCATTACGCCCCCGAACAGAAGTCCAGAGATTCAACCTAAATCTATGTATAGATACGACCAATACGATCAGACAATTGTTGATGAGCGCGTTGCTCAATATCGTGACCAGACTCAGCGTTACCTGGCAGGCACCATTAGCGAGGAGGAATTTCTTCCCCTGCGTCTGCAAAATGGACTCTATGTTCAGCGCCTCGCGCCTATGTTACGGATCGCCGTCCCCTATGGCCTGCTATCTAGCCAACAGATTCGCAAGTTGGCCCATATTTCCCGCAAATATGACAAAGGCTATGTGCACTTTACTACCAGGCAGAATATCCAGCTCAACTGGCCCCAACTAGAAGAAGTGCCAGATATTCTGGCCGAGCTGGCCTCAGTTGAAATGCATGCCATCCAAACCAGTGGCAATTGCATTCGCAACACCACAACTGATCAGTATGCCGGCGTCGCTGCCGATGAGATTGAAGATCCCAGACCCTGGTGTGAAATTATCAGGCAATGGTCGACCTTGCATCCAGAGTTCGCCTTTTTGCCGCGCAAGTTCAAGATCGCTGTGTGCGGCTCGGAAGAGGACCGCGCGGCATTTCTGCTCCATGATATTGGCATCCAGCTGGTAACCAACGATCAGGGCGAATCTGGCTTCCATATTTTTGTCGGTGGAGGCCTAGGTCGCACCCCAGTGATTGCCTCCTCCATTCGAGAGTTCTTACCCAGGGAACACCTGTTGACCTATCTGGATGCCATACTTCGGGTTTACAACCGCTACGGCAACCGTGATAACAAATACAAGGCGCGAATTAAAATACTGGTAAGAGCCTGGACCGCTGAGGTTTTTGCCGAGCGCGTAGAGTCAGAATGGGCCCATTTAAAAGATGGCCCTGCCACCCTGACCGGTGACGAGATTGAGCGCATGAAGAGCTTCTTCACCATGCCCGATTACAAAACAGTGGATGCACAGGCTCTAGACTCAGAGCTACAGCAAACCGCTGGGCAAAATAAAGCTTTTGCCCGTTGGCTTGAGCGCAATACAAGAACCCAAAAGCAAGCCGGCTACAGATCTGTTAGCCTGTCCTTAAAACCCGCAGGCGTGGCCCCGGGAGATGTGACTGACCAGCAGCTGGAAACCATTGCCGATCTTGCCGACCGCTTCTCCTTTGGCGAACTGCGCTCCACCCACAATCAGAATGTTGTGCTGACCGATGTGCTGGTCTGCGAACTCTTTGAGCTCTGGGAACTGGCCAGAGCCGCCGGACTGGCAACCCCAAATATAGGCACCATCAACGATATGATCTGCTGCCCTGGTGGTGATTACTGCTCATTGGCCAATGCCAAATCCATACCAGTGGCTGAAGCTATTCAGCGCAAGTTTGATGATCTGGATTATGTCTATGATCTGGGTGATCTGGAGCTTAATATCTCCGGCTGCATGAATGCCTGTGGCCACCATCATATTGGCCATATCGGAATTCTCGGTGTAGATAAAAAAGGTGAGGAATGGTACCAGATTCAAATTGGTGGCAGCGCCAGCAAAGATGCCGCCCTGGCCAAGGTGTTGGGCCCCTCTCTATCCAGAGAGGCAGTGACAGACAGCATAGAAAAGCTGCTGGATGTCTATGTTGAAAACCGCCTTGAAGGGGAAACTTTTTTAGCCGCGTACAAGCGCATTGGCATCGATAAATTCAAGGAGCGAGTGTATGCCCCAACTGCTTAAAGACGGCAAGGTTATAGATAATCCCTGGCAGATAATCGAAGCTAATGACGAGGCGGATCAAGAGGCTTTGCCAAGCGGTGATATTCTGGTGCCATTATCAATGTGGCTAAACAACCAGTCAGTATTGGAAAACCACAGTGGGGCGGTGGGACTATGGATCAATGGTGACGAAGAGATTGAAGGGATTGCCCAGTCAATTGTGACAGCTCCAGTAATAGCCATAAACTTCCCCAAGTTTGTCGATGGCCGCGGCTTTTCAGTCGCCCGCCTGCTGCGGGACCGCTATGGTTTTAAAGGAGAGTTGCGCGCCGTCGGACAGATCATTCGCGATCAGCTATTCTTTCTTAAGCGGTGCGGGTTTAATGCCTTTGAGTTTGACTCAGAGATTGATCTGGACGAGGGTGCACAATCGCTGGCAGATTTCTCCGATGCATACCAGGTCGCCGCAGATCAACCAGAGCCATTATTTAAAAGACGGTAAGGTCGTTTCCAGCGACCATTCAGGCACCTTACAGGCACATAGCAAATAGGCAGGTAAAATGGATCATCATGTTATCCAGATTTTCTTTCTGATTTTTAGCGGTGGCGCCGTACTGGCTTCACTGGCACTGTTCACCCGTCAACCGCTGCTGGTCGCTTACATTGCTCTGGGCGCCACCATGGGCCCCCACGGCCTCGGCTGGGTCACAGATGTAGATCTGATCGGCCAGATCGCCGGCATTGGTATTATCTTCTTACTGTTTTTGCTGGGTCTGGATATGCAGCCCCAAGCCCTGTGGCGAGTGCTGCGCCAGGTCACTCACATCACATTGATTAGCTCAATGCTATTTGCCGCAGTCGGCTTCTCGGTTGCCTACCAGTTTAATTTCAGCTTTGTTGAATGCCTGATTATCGGTGTTTCAATGATGTTCTCCAGTACCATTATCGGCATTAAATTACTGCCTACAACCGCCCTGCACCACAAGCATTCCGGCGAGCTTATGATTGGTATGCTGCTAATGCAGGATTTTCTGGCTATCTTTGTGCTGCTATTGCTGATCTCCGATGTGTCAGGCAGTACGGGGCTGATGCACTTTGGCCGCAGCCTGATTGCCCTGCCGCTGCTCATCGGTGGTTCCGTGGTTGTGGTCCGCTATCTGTTGCAACCGCTGTTTGCGCGCTTTGATCGCATCGGTGAGTATATCTTCTTGCTAGCCATTGGCTGGTGTCTTGGGGTTGCAGAACTAGCGGAGGTTATTGGGCTGTCCCGAGAAATTGGCGCCTTTATTGCCGGCATATCTATAGCCACCAGTCCTATCGCCCAATATATAGCGCTCAATCTAAAGCCATTGCGGGACTTTTTCCTGATATTGTTTTTCTTCTCCCTTGGCGGCGGCTTCGATCTATCGTTGATTCCCCATATTATTGTGCCGGCGCTGATACTGGCTGGAATTATGCTCAGCTTAAAACCACTGGTCTATCGCTATCTACTCAGGGCCCAGAGTGAAACCAACAAGCTGTCCTGGGATATTGGCTTTAGACTGGGTCAGAACAGTGAGTTTTCTCTGCTGATTGCCTATATCGCCTTCAATACCCAGCTAATCGGCAATAACGCCTCGCATCTAATACAGGCCGCCGCCATTATCACCTTCTTGATTTCCAGCTATATAGTGGTCTTCAACTTCCCCAGCCCTATCGCCCTGTCAGATCGGCTGCGCAGAGATTAACCCGGTGCAGGGATTATTTTCTGCTATTCTGATATTGATCGAGTGACGCAGGGTTAGCTGGGCTGGGAGTTACAGGAGCCAACAACAGCCCGGCAATGGACTAGCAACAGTGACAAACAGGATGTTTATCAATGATTGATCAGAGCGCACCGGCTACAAAACCAAATAGCAGTCATTCAACAATCGTCGGAGAGCTGCCCGGCAACAGCTTTACCGACTACCGTATCAGCACAGATCTCTCCTCTGAACTGCGGGTTGCCACCCTGGCCTACTTCAGCATTCAGCAGGAATTTAACCATATTGGCAAAGCCATTAAATCCGGGGCAACACCGAAGATCGAGCGCATTAGTCCATTGCTCGAGGCTCTGGTCGCCAGTGTTATCCGCAATCCTGCCGCCGGTGTCTGGTTGGCCAGGCTCAAGAGCAAAAGCAGCTACGCCCATCGCCACTGTATTTCATGCGCAATACTCTGCGCGGTGATGGGTCGCCAGTTGGGGCTGGATGAAGACGCCATGTTTGAGCTCGGTCTGGGCGGTCTGTTTATGGATAGTGGCAAACTACTATTGCCCGACAGTCTGCTGCGCAAAACCCAGTCATTGACAGAGGAAGAACAGCGGGAGACCCACAGCCACACAGAACTTGGCCTCAAAGCTGTCAAGCGGGCCGGGCTGCCCGACAGAGTTGTGCAGGTGATTCAACATCATCATGAGCGTTTTGATGGCTCTGGTTATCCAGCTGGTCTAAAAGGCACTGATATACCCCTCTATGCGCGAATTGCTGCTATTGTCGACTGCTACGACGCCATGACCAGCCCGAGATACTACGCCACGCCAATCCCCCATTCCGAAGCCATTATGAAACTGGCCAGCTGGCGCAAAACCCTGTTTCAAAAGGAATTGGTAGATACCTTTATTCAGGCTATTGGGCTTTACCCGCCGGGGTCATTGGTAGAGCTGACCAATGGCGAGGTTGCTGTGGTCAGTGAATTTAGGTCAGGAATGGGCCGCAAGCCTGAATTAACAGTGATATTGAATCGGGAAAAAAAACGCCTGCCGCGCAAGAGAGTGATTGTTCTTACGGGCAAAGAAGGCACTATAGATATTGCCAGAAACCTGCCCCCGGATGCCTATGATCTGGATCCGGAAGCATTGTTTTGACAGGATAAAAAGCGACCGCCTGCAAAGCCCTACAGCTGCTTATGGCTATTCTGGGTCAGTCGCGCCCACCATTTTAGCATCAGGCGATCTGCGCTCTGCTCAGCGGCCAGTCCCAGACGCTCATGGATTTTCTTTTTGCGCTCAAACACCACCTCAAACAGACGCGCCTCTTTGCTGCGGGTCACCAGATAATCATCGCTGGTTTGAATGCCATCCACCAGAGCCAGATCCAGTGCCTGAGTGCCGTACCAGGTTTCCCCGGTAGCAATCTTGTCGATATCCACCTTGGGTCTCATGGTCGATACATGGGACTTAAACAGCACATGCACCTCTTCCAGTTCGGCTACAAACTTCTTGCGCGCCGCATCTGTGTTCTCACCCAGCATGGTCATGGTGCGCTTGTATTTGCCTGCGGTTAAAATCTCGTAGTCCACATCATTTTTCTTGAGCACCTTGCTGAAGTTGGGCATCTGGGCAACCACACCAATCGAGCCAATTACCGCAAAGGGTGCGGCGAGGATCTTATCCGCCACACAGGCCATCATATAGCCACCGCTAGCAGCCACCTCATCGACGCAGACAGTCAGGGGAATCTTTGCCTGGCGCACCCGGTCTAGCTGACTGCTGGCAAGGCCATAGCTGTGGACCATGCCCCCGGGGCTCTCCAGCTTGACCACTACCTCGTCATTGCTGGTGGCCTGAGTCAGTACCGCTGTCACCTCCTCGCGCAGATGACTGACCGCAGAGGCGCTCACATCACCCACAAAGCTCAGCACAAACACCCGACTCTTCACCTCTTCCTCTGCTTCGGCATCGGCTTTATGGGCTTTCTTATCTAATTTGGCCTGCTTCTTTTTCGCCTTGTGCAGCTTTTTCTCTTCCGCTTTTTGCATCGACTCATCCATGGTAGCAATAAGCATTGCCTCAGACATATCATCGAACTGTTGATTTAGCGGTGTAATTTCAAGGTGGCCCTTATCGGCACTATGTTTGTGTTTTTGGCTGGCACCCAGGCTGATAATAATCACGACAGCAACCACCACAGTGGCCGCCTTGGCCAGAAATAACCCATACTCAATTAAGAATTCCAACACTTACTCCAGACTGGTTCAAAAGATAAATTATAGTTTAGTTTTCCAGACCCTACTGCGTCCCGGCCCTAGCCTCATCGACAAACTGCTGTATTAACTGCCCCGACATAATGGTTGAAGGGGGAATTTTAAAAGGCAGCTGATCATAGGGAAACCAGCCCGCCTCGCTGATCTCGACACCATCGACACGAATATCATCGGTCACAGCCTCCGCGATATAACCGAGCATCAGCTGGCCGGGAAACGGCCATGACTGGCTGCCCACATAGCGAATATTAGCGATCTTAACGCCCACTTCTTCAAACACTTCCCGATGCAGAGCCTGTTCACAACTCTCACCAGCCTCCACAAATCCGGCCAGGGTACTAAACATACCCTCTGGCCAACTCGGTTGGCGCGCCAGTAAACAATGATCACCTCTGGTGACTACTACAATCACACAGGGAGAGATGCGCGGGTAATTATTAATATTGCAGGGCTCACAGCGCATGGCATGCTCTGAGTCGGAAGCCTGCATGGCAACGCCACAGCTACCACAGAATTTGTGGCTATCCTGCCAGCCGAGCAACTGTACCGCCCGACATGCCATGGTAAACTGTTCATCACTGGCCCCTACCAGAAGACTGCGCAGCTCGACCAGTTTAAATCCAGGGGCAGCTTTGGCTTCGGGCATCAGCTCCCAGACATGACAGTCCACCGCCTGGTACTGTCCTAGCAGCAGCCGTCGCTCACAGAAAAACTTCAATTGATCCGCAGACTCATGGTCAATTAAAAGGTTATTCCCTTGATCCTGATCAGCTGGAACCAAAATATTCCCCCCGACCACGGCTAAAATCCATTTCGTCTCTGTGTTTAGGGCTGTAGGGTTAGCATGAAAGCCATTGAGAACCTGTGATTGTGACAATTTCTTTACGCCTTATAGGTCAGCATTATTATGGCTCTTAACGCTTGCAATGTCTTGGCGTCGACGCTAAGGTTTGAGCCTGATTTTGACCTAGTCTAGCACGAATAAAAACAGCCTACTGCCAGTCTTTTAAAGGCAGGCAATGGTATAGAAATCAAAACAATCCAAATTTAGGAATAACAAATGACACCTACATTAACCCAAGCGTTTAAAAAGAATTTTCTTGGCAATTCACCGGGATGGTATGAGGCAGCCATTATTGCGTTTTTGCTAATAAACCCAATCTGTCTCTATCTGTTTGGTCCATTTGTGACTGGCTGGATGTTGATTGGAGAGTTTATTTTCACATTGGCCATGGCTCTAAAATGCTACCCATTGCAGCCCGGCGGCCTGCTGGCAATCGAAGCCGTAGTGCTTGGCATGACCAGCCCTGAGGCTGTTTATCAGGAAACCGTCAGCAACTTCCCGGTAATTATGCTGCTTATGTTTATGGTGGCCGGCATTTATTTTATGCGCGATATGCTGCTGTTTACCTTCACGAGAATCCTGCTAGGGGTTAAATCCAAGACCTTATTGTCATTCCTGTTCTGCGCTACTGGGGCAATATTGTCCGCTTTTCTCGATGCGCTAACAGTCACCGCAGTACTGATTACTATTAGCGTTGGCTTCTACTCTGTCTATCACAAGGTGGCCTCAGGCAAGAAAATTGTCGATGACGGCCATGACCATAGCGATGATCAGAGCTTGATTTCAAACCACAGACAAAACCTCGAAGACTTTCGCGCCTTTCTGCGCAGCCTGATTATGCACGGCGCTGTAGGTACAGCTCTGGGTGGAGTAATGACACTGGTGGGCGAACCACAGAACCTGCTGATTGCAGAGCGAGCGAGCTGGGACTTTATGGAGTTCTTCTTGCGTATGGCGCCAGTGACCTTGCCTGTTTTTGCCTGTGGCCTGATAACCTGTGTGTTACTGGAAAAAACAAAAATTCTTGGTTACGGCGCCACTCTTCCCGATGAAGTGCGCCAGGTATTGCAGGAATCGAGCGACTACGAAGACTCCAAACGTACGGTGTATGACAAAGCCGCACTTGTTACACAGGGTATTGTCGCTGTTATTTTAGTGCTCTCTCTGGGCTTTCATGTAGCTGAAGTGGGCGTTATTGGGTTGATGGTTATTGTGCTGCTGACCGCTTTTAACGGCATTACTGAAGAGCACCGCATTGGTCATGCCTTTGAAGAGGCCCTGCCCTTTACTGCGCTGCTGGTTGTATTTTTTGCCATTGTTGCTGTGATCCATGAACAACATCTGTTCTCACCCGTGATTGGCTGGGTACTGGCAATGGATGAGTCAATTCAGCCGGGTATGTTCTTCCTCGCCAATGGTCTGCTGTCAGCCATCAGTGATAACGTCTTCGTGGCAACTGTTTATATTAACGAAGTAAAAGCAGTTTTCGATGCTGGTGATATTAGCCGCGAGCACTTCGACAAACTGGTTATCGCCATTAATACAGGGACCAACCTGCCAAGTGTTGCCACACCAAATGGTCAGGCAGCATTCCTGTTCCTGCTGACCTCTGCACTGGCGCCATTGATTCGACTGTCCTATATGCGCATGGTGATTATGGCCATGCCCTACACCATAGTGCTTACCATCGTGGGTTTTTTCGGTGTTATGTACAATATCTAGTTATTGATGATAATAAAAAAAGGCCGGGTTATTGCTAACCCGGCCTTTTTTTATTTTTGGAATATTAGTTACAGGCCATATTGACGGGCCGCAAGGTCACGCATAATTTCCTCCGAACCACCACCAATAGCATTGACCCGCACCTCGCGATAAATTCGCTCAACCCGGTTGCCGCGTATATAACCAATGCCGCCCAGTATCTGCATCGCCTCCCGGGCGCAGAACTCCATGGTCTGACTGCACTGCACCTTGAGCAAGGCAATATCACCAGCACTCTCAGTGCCAGACTGAAACTGTTTACACACTATTTGCAGATAGGCCTGAGTCGCATTGATACGCATTTTCATATCGGCAATCTTGTGGCGAATCACCTGATGATCCGCCAGGCGCTGACCAAAGGTTTTGCGCTCTCTGGCCCAGGCCACTGAATCCTCCAGACAGACCCGTGAAAAGGCCTCCATAGACGCAGACATAGCCAGGCGTTCAGAGTTAAAGTTATTCATAATAACGCTAAAGCCCTTATTCTCTTGGCCCAGCAGATTGCCCACAGGCACCCGCACATTATCAAAGTAAATGGTGGCAGTATCAGAACACCACCAGCCCTGTTTCTTATCCAGCGCCGTGCGCGAAACTCCCTCCGCATCCGCGGGAATCAATAATGTAGACACACCACCAGAGCCTTCACCGCCAGTGCGCACTGCAGTGGTAAACCAATTGGCATTCATGCCACCGGTAATATAGGTTTTAGAGCCATTGACCACATAATGATCGCCGTCCAGTCGCGCTGTTGTTTGCAGCTGCGCCACATCTGAACCACCGCCTGGCTCGGTAATGGCCAGGCTAATACGCTTGGTGCCTGCCAATACAGGGGGCGCTACCATTTGTTTAATTTCATCAGAGCCAAAGTTAATCACCGGGGGCAGTCCAATACCATGGACCATCAATGTCGCAGCCACGCCACCCACAGCAATACGCGCCATCTCTTCATTGAGAATAATGCCGTGCCAAACATCAATGCCCTCAGACACACCGCCAAACTCCTCTGGATAGCCCAGCCCTAAAAGGCCCACTTCAGCGGATTTGGTCCACAGCTCGTCCGGGATGCAGCCATTTTCATCCCAGTCCTCGGCATAGGGAATCACCTCGCGATCAAAGAAACGTCGCAGCTGGGCGCGCCATTCATGATGCTCCGCGGTCAGGCTACTGTTGGGTAATCTTGCGCTGTCAAAATCAAGAGCCATAGTTGCTCCCCAATGATTAATTGATAAAAACTAGTCTGTGATAGTAAGCCTGGCGACCATAGCCAGCAAGCTAATAAGCGCCAGATATTTGGGAATAAATGCCAAGGGAAAAACGCTTATTTGCGCCGGTAATCCCGCGGCGAGATACCGTGCCAGCTCTTGAAGGCACTGGAAAAAGATCCCTGATCAGCATAACCCAGCAGAAAGGCAATCTCAGTGATGCCGAGACGACTATCTGCCAGATAGCGCAGGGCAACTTTCGAGCGCACCTCCTGCAAGATATTGAGGAAGCTGGTGCCTCGATCCGAGAGTCGGCGCTGCAATGTACGTCTTGAGATATTAAGCTTGCTGGCAAGCTTATCAATGGTCACCTCGCCCTCCGGCAGGTACTGCACGATAGACTGCTTAAGACTGATCAGCAGCTGGTCTGAGGGATTGTCATCATCAAAAAAATCACTGAATGGGTTTTCCTGATCCGGCCCCTCATGGAGATCCTGCTCAAGCATTGGATAGTCCAGTGCCTCGCGCTTAAAAAACAAGCTGCTGTAGGGCTGGTCAAAAGACAGATTGCGGCCAAAGGTAGCTTCCAACTTAGAGATATCTCTGGGTTTGGCATAGGTGAAAGAAGCCCTGACCACCACCACAGGCATTACACAGACACTGTTAAAAATACCGACGGAAGCGGCCAGCATTTCATCACTGATAAATCGCTTGCTGCCAGTTTCCGGCAACAGCGGCTCCCAGCGCAATTCCACCATATCTCCATCCCGCTGTGCTGTGATCTGGCCAATATCACCCCGCAATCTCAGCTGACTGGGTACCAGATTGAGATACTCTCTGAACGACTGACAGACCGTAGACAGATAGAGCTGGAGATTGAGCCCTTTTAAAAAGGTCACTCGCCCTACCATAAGACCAATATCAGGATCCTCTGCCCCATCGGCAACAGATTCAAATAACTTAAAATAGCAGTTTACTGGAAAGCGACGATCGGGAATTTTTAACTCAGAGGCATCCAGCCCAGCCTTTAGCAGCAGCCTGTTGACATCCAGCCCCAGCTGCTCGCTCACCTGCAACAGAGTGTTGATCTGCGCTGCATAAACAGTCCAGTTGGGATTGATAAGACGCTCATTGTTCAGGCTTGGTGACATGTTGAAACTGATTTTCGTCCGTTGACAGGACGACCACTTTACCACCAGCCAAGAAACTCATTCAACGGTTGCCTGCAATACAGAGATCTATCTTATGATCTGTTGCCTATTTCTAGATGACATTCGATAAAATACTGTATATATTAACAGTATTTAAAATAACAACATCTTTACCCAGCGCTTCTATTTTTATGGCTAATCCAGAGACAATATCCGGCCTCCTGACACGTCAGGACACTTGGCGCGGCCGCAGTCAGCGCCGCTCCCGTCCAGTGGCACCCACAGGTTATAGCAGCCTCAACCTGCTATTACAGGGCGGTTGGCCAACCGCCTCAGTCACTGAACTATTGCCCAGACAGTTCGGTATAGGTGAGCTGAGCCTGCTATTACCCCTGTTAAAAGACCACAGCAACAACAGCCGCCTATGCCTGTGGCTCGATCCTCCCTACCAGCCCTATGCACCCACATTGGCAGCCGCTGGTATAGCGCTGGAGCGACTGTTGGTTGTGCGCAGCAAAAACCCCAGAGAATGGCTGTGGGCCGCAGAGCAGTCTATCCGCAGCGGTGCTTTATTACTGGCCTGGGCACGCCAACAGGCGCCCCGCTATACAGACCTGCGCAAGTTGCAACTGGCTGCCGCAGACAGCAGCAATGCGGCTTTTTTATTTAGCTCCGTCAGCTCATTGGCCGCACCTTCACCAGTGGCACTGCGGCTGGAACTGGAGAGCCTGCAAGTCAACAAATTACTGCTGACAGTGCGCAAAATGCGCGGCGCCGCTCCAGGGGCACAGCTGCAACTGCCACTGACCGGGCCCGATACACAGACTGCCCAGAGAACCCATCTGACACAGCTGCCGGCAGACCGGCACTATAGTTATGAGGGTTATAGCGGCCATTCGCCAGCCAGGCTAAAGAGTTAACAGTCTAAATGGCAAAGAATAACAGACAGATAAAAGATATCTGGTTGTATCTGTATTTTCCCCTGCTGCCACTTGAGGCGTTATTGCCACAGCTGTCCACAGAGCAGAGGCAAAAACCCATTGCTGTTATTGACCTGCAAAAAAATACTCAACGAGTTCTGTGCTGCAACAGCCAGGCCAGTGCCTGGGGCATAGAATCCAGCCTGTCAGTGTCTACCGCTCTGGCCCTCTGCCCTGAATTGATAGTGCTGCCCAGACAGATTGGATCAGAACAGGATTGTCAGCAACAGCTAGCATTGCTCAGCTATAGGTTTACCCCGCTGGTTATTGTCCATGATTATGTCGGATTGTGGCTTGACATAGCGGGCTGCGATCAATTATTTAAAGGCTACAATAACCTGCTGGGCAAGCTGGAAACCCAACTTCAGCATCAGGGAATTACCCCGGTCAATGGCATAGGGCCAAATCCACTTGCCGCACAGCTGCTGTGCCAGAGTCGCTTTCAAACAGAGCTTCCCAGCGACAGGGAAATACAGCATCGCCTGACAACTACGGCATTGCATCAATTAAAAACCAGCCGCAAACAGCAGCAGAGTTTTAAGCAGCTGGGTCTGAGAACCCTGGGAGATTTGCTCGCCCTGCCCCGCACTGAGTTGAGCCGCCGCTTTGATGGACAGCTTATGGACAGCATAGCGCAGCTCAACAATGAACAGCCCTTTAACGCCCCGTACTTTAAACCGGCCAACAGCTTTCGCGATCTTATACAAAACCCCCAGGGCCTGTTTAATAAAGAGAGCTTGCTGTTCCCGATGAAGATATTGCTACAGCGGCTGTGTAATTATTTGATAGCAAGGCAGTGCCATTGCCAGGAGATTGAATGGCACTTTGAGCCATTAATAGGAGAGTCCAGACAGATGCGCATACAGCTCTCTGGCAGCCAAAACAGCTGGGCCAACCTGCTGATGCTCAGCCGTTTACAGTTGGAGCAATTAGAGCTGCCAGGCAGTGTTGAACAGATTATTCTCACCACCGATCAGTTTGTCGATATGCCCATGGGCATGTTTAATCTGGATCTATTTGGCGACAGCGATTCAGCACAGCAATCCTGTGATCTGATTGATAGCCTCAATGCACGACTGGGCATTGAAGCGCTGTCACAGCCTGTACTCAATCAGGATTATCTGCCGGAGCAGGCCAGCACATTGGCGGCGCCGGGCCAGCATATAAAGACAACCATCAATGACAGGCTAAAAGCACCGCAACCGGTCTGGCTGTTAACTGAACCTGCCCCGGTGCAAATGCGCAATCAGCAGCTGTACTGGCATCAACCCCTGAGTATTATCAGCGGACCAGAGCGCCTGTGCGGCAACTGGTGGCAGGCCGAGCAACAGCGCGATTACTATCTGGCCTGTGATAGCAGAGGCGCGCGTTACTGGTTATACAGGGAAACCAGCAGTCAGCGCTGGTTTGTTCATGGTTTGTTTTCCTGACTGGCAGCCAACTATCAAACTAGTACTAATTATCAAACTGGCGCTACTTATCAAACAGCTCTTTTAACTTAAATTTCTGCACCTTGCCCGCCGGATTTCTAGGCAGCAGATCAATCAGATGCAACTGACTGGGCAGTTTGTAACGGGCCAGAGACTCACCGGCAAAGTTGCGCAGATCTTCCAGACTCAGTTCCGCGCCCTCTTCCAGCACAGCAATAGCGGTGACTGCCTCACCCCATTTTTCGTCGGGCAGACCAATCACTGCTACTTCAAGAATCGATGGATGGCCGTAGAGAATACTTTCGACCTCCGCGGGATAGACATTCTCGGCGCCGGTAATCACCATGTCTTTCACCCGGTCGCAGAGAAATAGAAAGTCCTCATCATCCAGGTAGCCAATATCACCACTGTGGAACCAGCCCTGAGCATCAATCGCCTCGGCCGTGGCATCTTCGCGATTCCAGTACCCTTTCATCACATTGGGGCCTTTGATACAGACCTCGCCATGCACTCCAGCAGCCACAGGATTATTCTGTTTATCGACAATCCGCACCTCGGTAAACATAGGCGCCTTGCCCGCAGAGCCCACCTTAATCATAGCCAGATCACTGGCCAGCAGACTGGCAAAAGGTGCAGTTTCGGTCAGACCATAGCCCTGACAGAAGTTAATGCCCCGTTCACCATAGGTTTTAATCAATGGCACTGGCACTGGCGCGCCACCGCAGGTCAATGTGGCAATACTCGACAGATCTGTGCTGGCAAAACTCTCATGCTGCACCATCATCAGGAACATAGTTGGCGCACCAAACATGGTGGTGACCTGATGCTTCTCAATTAATGACAGCACCTCCCCCGCATCAAAGCTGCGCAGAAGCACCACTTCAACGCCTTTACCCAGAGATAGCAGCGTGGTGACATTAAGGCCACCAATATGAAATAGCGGCGCACAGGTTAAAGTGGTACCCGACAGGCCATCTTCACCAAAGCACACATTAATGCTATTCCAGAATATATTGCCATGGGTCAGCATGGCCCCCTTGGGCAGGCCCGTGGTCCCGGAGGTATACATAATAAAAGCCACATCATCAGCATCCACCTTCTCGCTGGCTTCAATACCTGTGGCTGCGGCCATTAATGGCTCCAGAGGCTCCCAGTTATCTGCATCAGCTTCAGCGGTGATATAGCGAGTGCATTGCAGATTGTCCCGTTCAGAGTCAATTAACGGCCGCAACATATCGTCTGCCACCATAGCGCTAATACCTGCATCGTTGGCAATAAAGCGAACTTCAGGGCCAGTCAGGCGAAAGTTCAGGGGCACAAATACCGCACCCAGACAGCCGCAGGCATAGAGCATCTCTAAAAACACCGGGTGGTTAAGGCCGATATAACCCACCCGGTCACCGGCAGAAATACCCCCGGCACGGAGCACCGCCGCCATGCGTCGCACACGATCACCCAGCTCGGCAAAAGTCTGAGTCGCGCCTTCGAAGGTCAGCGCCCGCTGATCAGGTGAAATCGCCGCGCGGCGAAGAATGGTTTGGCCGAGACCTATATCGGCAGTCTGTATATTTGACATAAAAAACCCCCAAGATGTGTTCGCTGGCAGGTTGCTCGCTATTCTGCGGCTAGCCCTTATTGTTAGTTTTGCTCAATCATAAAAGCTGCGTCTGCAAATATCTATAACTCGATTCGGTATTTGGCATGCTTTCTGCAACCTCCCAGGTAGAACAGAGATTTAACCTCTGAAATAAAAGCAGACCAGGCGCCAGGACAGGTAATGGGTATCAAAAACAGTGCAGAGATTTCCAACTTGGTGCGCCAGCGCACCGGCATGGGGCAAAAACAACCATGAGACTGATCTTTACCGACCTCGATGGCAGCCTGCTCGACCACAATACCTACAGTTTTGACCCTGCAGCTGAATTACTGCTGCAGCTTGAACAGCAGCAGATTCCGGTTATTCCAGTGACTAGCAAAACCCGTGCTGAGGTAATGGCTCTGCGGCAAACCCTGCACAATGAGCATCCATTTATTATTGAAAATGGCGCCGCCATCTGTATCCCTCGTGGGTATTTCCGCCAATGCCCAGAGGGCGCTGAGACGATCGACAAGCACTGGTTAATCTGTAAAAGCCAGCCTCGCCGTCAATGGCTGGAGCTGCTGGATGAGGCAGGCCCTGACTTTGCCGACGAGTATCAAACCTTTAGCTCCATCTGCGCCGACGGAGGCATTGCAGCGCTGGCGGAGATAACTGGTCTTAGTATTGATCAGGCAACTCTGGCCCAGCAGCGAGAATACAGCGAGCCCATTCAATGGCTGGGTAGTGCTGAGCGCAAAACCGAGTTTATTGCTCGGTTGACCACAGCCGGGGGGCACCTGCTCCAGGGTGGGCGTTTTCTATCTCTGGGGGGCAATACCAACAAGGGTCTGGCGCTGCTGCAACTGCAGGCTATCTATCAAGCCAATAGCAACCAGCCACACCAATCTATTGCCATCGGCGATAGCGGCAACGATATAAGCATGCTTGAAGCCGCAGATGCGGCACTGGTTATTGCCTCGGCCAATCATCCTGCGCCAGAGGTCAATCCCCGAGAGCATCTATTTGTAAGCACAGCCACCGGACCCCATGGTTGGGTCGAAGGGGTAACTGCTTGGCTTGCTGAGGATTAATCACAACCTTTACTACTTAAACTGAGAAACCTATGGGCGACTTTCACCAAAACGGAAATATCACCACCTTACACAACCTGTCCCGCCGACCTCTGGCGGAGATGGAAGAGGAGCTGTTTTCCTTCTCCAAAACCAGGCCCATGGGGCTTATTCTTCCATCGCTGTTTTCCGAGCTGGAAGGAGAAGCTATGCCAAATATTATTAAAGAACTCAGGCAGGTACCCTATCTCAGCCAGATCGTCATCGGCCTGGATCGCGCCGATGAGAGTCAATACCGAGAGGCCCTGGCATTTTTCTCAACATTGCCTCAGCAACATCGCGTGTTATGGAATGATGGCCCGCGACTCAAAGCACTGGACAAAAAATTACAGGCTCTGGATCTGGCCCCTAAGGAGCTGGGTAAAGGCCGCAATGTCTGGTACTGCATGGGCTACACATTAGCCTCAAACAAGGCAGAATCTGTCGCCCTCCATGACTGCGATATCACCACCTACAGCCGCGAGCTATTGGCCCGGCTGATATACCCGGTCGCCAACCCGCGATTTAACTACGAGTTCTGCAAAGGCTATTACGCCCGCGTGGCCAATGGCAAAATCAATGGCCGGGTTTCAAGACTGCTGGTTTCACCGCTGCTGGGCGCGTTAAAAAAGACTGTGGGTCCCACAGACTACTTAAATTATATGGACAGCTACCGTTACCCATTGGCCGGGGAATTTTCCTTTCGCCGGGATGTACTCAACGATATCCGCATACCCAGTGACTGGGGTTTGGAAATTGGCGTGCTCTCCGAAATGTATCGCAACTATGCCAAAAGCCGACTCTGCCAGGTGGATATCGCCGACAACTATGATCACAAACATCAGAAGCTCTCCCTGGATAATGATGCGGATGGGCTGTCAAAAATGTCTATCGATATCGCCAAGGCACTGTTCCGCAAACTGGCCACCCAGGGTGAAGTCTTCAGCACCGAAGCCTTCCGCTCCCTCAAGGCAACCTATTACCGGCTGGCTCTAGATACCATTGAGACCTGTCACAACGACGCCATTATGAATGGACTGACATTGGATATTCACGAAGAGGAATTGGCGGTAGAAATGTTTGCCAAAAATATTATTAAGGCCGGTGAAGTGTTTTTTAATGCACCAATGGAAAGGCCATTTATACCTAGCTGGAATCGAGTCGTCAGTGCCATCCCGGATATCTTTGAGCAACTGGTCGAGGCGGTTGAAGCAGACAATAAAGAGTTTGCCCAATAATGGAAAATTTACTGCCAGCAAAAGTCCAGCAACATCTTGAACTGATCTACCGGGATACAGAAGTGACTGATCTCGGGGATCTGAGCAATCAACTGATCGAACTGATGGGCCTGACCGATAAAGAGATGATTGAAAATTCCAGTATCAATCATTGGGATGAAACCCACAGTTTGGTAATCACCTACGGCGACTCAGTGCTGCAGGACAACACAAAGCCCCTGCAAACATTAAAACGGTTTTTAGATAAGTACCTGCGCAGTTCAATCAGTGGCGTGCATATTCTGCCCTTCTACCCCTTTACCTCCGATGATGGTTTTTCCGTTATGGACTATTCCAGCGTCAATGAGTCCCTGGGTGACTGGAGCCATATCAATACCATTGCCAATGACTATGCACTGATGGCCGACCTAGTTATCAACCATTGCTCCGCCCGCAGCCTGTGGTTTGAAAATTTTACCAAAGGGCGGGACCCAGGCCGTGGATTTTTCTTTACCGCTAGCCCAGAGGATGACCTTAGTGCCGTGGTGCGTCCGCGCACCAATAATCTATTGCGGCAAGTTGAGACCCCAGAGGGAACCCAGTATGTCTGGTGCACATTTAGCCATGATCAGGTTGACCTGAACTTTCGCAATCCCCTAGTGCTCAAGCAGTTTCTCAGCATTATTAAACAGTATCTGGACAATGGCGTGCGCATCTTCCGTCTCGATGCGATTGCTTTTCTTTGGAAGGAGATTGGCACCAACTGCCTCAATCTGGAACAGACCCATGAGATGGTGCGGCTGTTTCGCACCCTCATCGAACAGGCCCAGCACGATGCCATCATTATTACCGAAACCAACATTCCCAACCGGGAAAATCTCGCCTACTTTGGCAATGCCGACGAAGCTCATTGCGTCTATAACTTCTCCCTGCCACCGCTGCTGGTGAACAGCTTAGTGACCGGCAGCTGTGTCTACCTCAAGCAATGGATGATGAGCATGCCACCGGCGCGCAACGGAACTGCCTACTTTAACTTTGTCGCCTCCCACGATGGTATTGGCTTAAGGCCAGCAGAGGGACTGTTGAGTGATGCCGAGATCAATACATTGGTTGAAACCATGCAGGGCTTTGGCGGCCATGTCTCCTGGCGGGCACTGGATAATGGCGGCAGCAAACCCTATGAAATTAATATCGCCTTGTTTGATGCACTGCAGGGCACAGTACATGGCCCGGACGATCTTGGCTTACAGCGGTTTGTTTGCGCCCACGCTATTATGCTAGGTTTAGAAGGTATTCCCGCCCTATATATTCACAGCCTGCTGGGCACCCACAATGATCATCAGCGGGTTGAGAACAGCGGCCATAACCGCGCGATCAACCGCCACCAATGGGATTACAATCAGCTTGAGGCATTGCTGGCGGATCCGCACAGCAGTCACCACCAGACCTACAATCAACTTAAAAAGCTGCTTAAAATACGCCGACGACAAAGCGCATTTCATCCCAATGCCACTCAGTTCACCTTGCATCTCGGCGACCAGCTGTTTGGCTTCTGGCGCCAGAGCCTAGACCGCCAGCAGAGCATATTCTGTATCAGCAACATCAGCAATCAGGTACAAACATTATCCTTTGCCGCGATTAATCTGATCGACAATGAACAGTGGCAGGATCTGATTACCGGCCAGCCCTGTGCTTTAGAAACCCATGACTCAGGTGAACAGGGGATGCACATGCAGCCTTACCAAACGGTTTGGATTACTAACAGCCCTGCATAGGGAACAGGAGCGACATTAAGTTATATATGCAGCTTATGTGGAATTTGCTCAGCACCATAGCTATACTGTTTGTATATACAGTATTTATTCCTAATAGCAGTTGTATACCTTATGGCCTATGCCGAACTTCATTGCGTCAGCAACTTCACGTTTCTGCGCGGGGCTTCCCACCCTCGGGAATTAGTTGAGACTGCCAGCGCGCTGGGCTACACAGCGCTGGCTATTACCGACGAATGCTCATTGGCCGGAGTGGTTAAAGCCCATGTCGCCGCCCTGGGCTGCGGCCTGCCATTAATTGTTGGCGCCGAGTTTCAGTTTGAAGGCCAGCGTCTTATAGCACTGGTCAGCAATCGCCAATCCTATGGCGAGCTATCGGCATTAATAACTCTGGCCCGCAGACGCAGCAGCAAAGGCGAGTATCGCCTCGAATGGCCAGACTTTAGCGGCAAGCTACCCAACACCTTATTAATCTGGTTGCCCAGCGGTGATCTTGAGCCCGACCATCAAGTGGGTGAGCGCCTGAGTTACTGGTTTAAAGATCGACTGTGGATTGGCGTCGAGCACCTGCTGGATGGCAACGAAACCTATCAATATTACTATTACCGCAATCTGGCTGCCCTGTGGCAACTGCCGATGGTCGCCTGCGGCGATGTGCATATGCACAGCAAAGAGCGCAGTGCATTGCAGGACACATTGACCGCCATTCACCATAACTGCTCCGTGATGGAGCTGGGCGACCGGCGCTTCCCCAATGCCGAGCGGCGCCTGCGCAGCCTGCCCCATCTTGAGAAACTGTACCCCGCTGCTCTGCTGGCAGAGACATTAACCATTGCCAACCGCTGCCAGTTTAGCCTTGAAGAACTGCGCTACGAATACCCTAACAACGTAGTGCCAAGCCATTTAACCCCAGCAGAACAGCTGCGACTATTGACCGAGCAAGGGGCCAAAAAACGCTGGCCTAAGGGCCTGTCTGCAAGCGTGCGCCAGCAGATTGAATATGAGCTTAAGGTGATAGAACAGCTGCACTACGAATGTTATTTTTTAACCGTTCATGATCTGGTTGCCTTTGCCCGCAGCCGGGATATTCTCTGCCAAGGCCGTGGTTCCGCTGCCAACTCTGTGGTCTGCTACTGCCTGTTTATCACCGAAGTCTCCCCGGATCAGGTGTCATTATTATTTGAGCGCTTTATCTCCACCGAGCGCAACGAACCCCCGGATATAGATGTGGACTTTGAGCACGAGCGCCGTGAAGAAGTTATTCAATATATCTACCAGCGCTACAGCCGCGAGCACGCTGCTCTGGCCGCCACAGTTATCACCTACAGGCCCCGCAGCGCAGTACGCGATGTGGGCAAAGCTCTGGGGCTGGACCCGTTGCTTATCGAACAACTCAGCCAGTCATTATCCTGGTGGGATCGCAGCGGTGACCTGCAAGCGCAGTTTGAAAAAGCCGGTGCCCGGGGTCATATGGCCGAGCATTTTTATAATCTGTTGCAAGAGATCCTCGGCTTCCCCCGCCACCTGTCTCAGCATGTTGGCGGCTTTATTATCACCAAGAGTCCCATCAGCACCTTGGTGCCAGTGGAAAACGCCAGTATGCCCGAGCGCACAGTGATTCAGTGGGACAAAGAGGATATCGAAGCCCTGGGCCTGCTTAAAATCGATATTCTGGCTCTGGGTATGTTGACCGCCATTCATCGCTGCTTCGATCTAATTCGCAGTCATCAGGGCACCGAACTCAGCATGCAGTCTATACCCAAAGATGACACAGCCACCTTCGATATGCTGTGCAAAGCCGATTCTATCGGCGTATTTCAGATTGAATCCCGGGCACAGATGGCCATGCTGCCGAGACTAAAGCCGCGCAACTTTTATGATCTGGTTATTGAAATCGCCATAGTTCGGCCCGGGCCTATTCAGGGCGGCATGGTGCACCCCTACCTCAAACGCCGCCAGGGACTGGAGCAGGTCACCTACCCCCACCCGGATATTAAAAATGTACTTGAGCGTACCTTGGGTATTCCAGTATTTCAGGAGCAGGTAATCAGGCTGGCTATGGTTGCCGCAGGCTTTAGTGGTGGCGAAGCCGATCAGCTGCGCCGAGCCATGGCCAGCTGGGGCAAAGGTGGCGAGCGCAACAATCAGCTACTGGGGTTTCAGCAAAAATTAACCGATGGCATGTTGGCCCGAGGCTACACATTAGACTTTGCCGAACGGCTATTCCGCCAGATTCAGGGCTTTGGGGTCTATGGCTTTCCCGAATCCCACTCCGCCAGCTTCGCCCTGCTGGCCTACGTCTCCGCCTGGCTAAAATGCCATTACCCCGCCGCCTTCTGCTGCGCCATTATGAACAGCCAGCCCATGGGCTTTTACAGCCCCTCCCAGCTGGTACAGGATGCTCAGCGCCATGGCATAGAGGTCAGGCCCATAGATGTGCTTCACAGCCAATGGGATCACAGTCTTGAGGGTGATATTAATAACCCCAGCCTGCGTCTGGGGTTTCGTTTGATCAAAGGTTTTTCCCACCGGGCTGCCCAGGTAATTATCCGCACTGACCGGCAGTTTATTAATATCCCCCAACTCACCAGCAAAACCAGACTGTCTCAGGCTGATCTAAGCCTGCTTAGCAGCGCCGGTGCCCTGGCTTCCATCAGCAGCAACCGTCGCCAGGCTCATTGGCAGGCTCTGGCCACAGATCCCAGGGAACAGCTATTACCCATGGACCACAGCCTGGCGCCCCTGCAGCCTCCCAGTGAAACCGAAGAGCTATATGCCGACTACAGCAATACGGGGCTGTCTCTGGGCCGTCACCCAATGGAGCTACTGCGCGAGCAGTTTCCGGTTTTCCGGCAGTGCAAACGCCATATTGATCTAGCCGATCTGGGCCACCGTCGCTTTGTGCGTATCGCCGGATTAGTGACCGGCAAGCAGCGCCCGGGCACCGCCTCCGGCGTAGTGTTTTTAACCCTGGAAGATGAGACCGGCAATAGCAATGTAGTGGTTTGGCAGAGCGTGCAGAAAACCTGCCGGCAGGCCCTCCTAAAGGCACAGCTGCTGATGGTTAAAGGCGTGGTAGAAACTGATGGCGCTGTGGTACATGTGATTGCCCAAGAGTTGACTGATTGCTCTGAGCTATTGGCGCGGGATCGGGTTGGTTAGCGACGAGGGATTCTGACCCCCGGGTCAATAACTACTTCCCACAGGCTACAGCCACTCTGTTGGCTGTAGTAGGATGGAAACCATCAAAGCGCCAACTACAGCCGTATAAAAAGCTTAAAACAACAGAGCGCTATATAAAGGGGTAATCGCCATGAAAAACTTCTCCAACAAAGTCGCCGTTATCACTGGTGCAGGCTCAGGTATGGGCCGCTATCTGGCAATACTGTTAGCCAGAGCAGGCGCCAATATAGCCGCCTGCGAGATCAATCAAGCTACTCTGGCCGAAACTGTGGCCATGTTGGCCGAGTACAATGTAAAGGTCAGCAGCCATATACTGGATGTGGCCGATAAAGCCGCGGTTGAAGCATTGCCCGAGCAAGTAATTGCCCAGCATGGGGCTGTTGATCTGGTGTTTAACAATGCTGGGGTAACCGTTGATTCCACCTTTGAAGACCTCTCTGAAGATGACTGGGACTGGGTGTTTAATATCAACCTGCAGGCTGTTATCAACTCCAGCCGCGCCTTTTTACCCCATTTAAAAACCCGCCCAGAAGCCGCCCTAATCAATACCTCGTCTATCTTTGGCATGATTACTTTGCAGCGACAGTCGGTCTACCATACCGCCAAATTTGCCGTGCGCGGCTTTACCGAGTGCCTTGCCAAAGAAATGAAAGGCAGCAATGTGCAGATTCACTGCGTACACCCAGGGCATATAGGCACCAATATTGTTACCAATGCGCGTATGAACAAAAGCGAAGAGTCTGCCAGCTCCATGGAGCGCCTGGTGGGCAAGGTAATGGGGCTTGGCAATAGCCAGGAGGAACTGGCTGCTTTCTTCCGCAACAATGGCATGCATGCCAGCCGCGCCTCGCAGATTATTCTCGATGGCGTACGCAAAAACCGCAGCCGCATTATGGTCGGTACCGACGCCAAGCTAATGGATCTATTCCAGCGCCTAACCCCCATGCACTATGAGATGCTGTTTCCATTATTCACCCTGCCCCTGACCTTGCTGCGCAATAAAAAACCCATCGCAGGCATGCCCGTCGAAAGCAGCGAACAGGCCATTAAACGGACCGCTTAAGCATGGAACATAGAGACGTTATTATTGTAGGCGCTGGCCTTACCGGTATTGGCGCAGCATACCACCTGAGCGACAAATGCCCGGATCGCAGTTATCTGCTGCTGGAGTCACGCCAGGCTATGGGCGGCACCTGGGACCTGTTCCGCTACCCCGGTATCCGCAGCGACAGTGATATGCACACATTGGGCTACAGCTTTAAGCCCTGGGAAAGCAAAAAAGCCATTGCCGATGGCCCCGCTATTCTCAAATATGTACGCGAGACTGCGGCAGAAAATAATATCGAGCAGCATATTCGCTATGGCCACCGGTTAATCAGCGCCAGCTGGTGCTCAAAGCAGTCATTGTGGACATTGGATATACGCCAAGATAACAGCGATGCGCTGGTGCAAATGACCTGTAATTTTCTCTATATGTGCGCCGGCTACTACAACTATGATCAGCCCCATGACCCCCAGTTTCCCGAGGTGGACGCCTATAAAGGCAGGCTGGTTCACCCACAGTTTTGGCCCAAAGACCTCGACTATCAAGACAAGCGCGTAGTGATTATTGGCTCTGGCGCCACCGCCATGACCCTGCTACCCGCCATGACCGACAAAGCCAAGCAGGTCACCATGCTGCAGCGCTCGCCTACCTATGTGGTGACCCGCCCCTCCGAAGACTGGTTTGCCAACAGCCTGCGTAAAATCTTGCCGGCCATTTGGGCCTATGCCATTACGCGGGTCAGAAATGCCCTGTTTCAGGAAGTGCTGTTTAAGCTGTCGCAAGCCTTTCCCAAAGCCGCCAAAAGCTTTTTTATTGGCGAGGTGCGCAAGAAACTCGGCAAAGACTACGATGTCGACAAGCACTTTACCCCCAAGTATTTCCCCTGGGACCAGCGCCTCTGTCTAGTGCCCGATGAAGATATGTTCAACGCCATTAACAGTGGCGGCGCCAATGTAGTCACTGAGCATATTAAACGCTTTACCCAGACCGGTATTGAGCTAGAGACCGGCGAGCATCTAGAGGCAGATATTATTGTCAGTGCCACCGGCTTGAGACTATTGGTGATGGGCGGCGCCACATTTACCGTCGACGGCCAAGCTATCGACTTCTCTAGCAAAACCACCTACAAAGGGCTTATGGTTTCCGATGTGCCCAACATGGTCAGCATCTTTGGCTATATTAATGCCTCCTGGACATTGCGCGCCGACCTGGCCGCCGAATGGGTATGCCGGTCTCTCAACCATATGAACAGCACCCAGACCAGCAAAATGGTGCCTGTGGTACCAGAATCATTAAAAGATATGCCCACCAAAGACTGGATAGCCGACTTTCCAGCCGGTTATATGCAGCGCAGTATGCACCTGCAACCCAGACAGGGTGATCAGGCGCCCTGGGTAAATAGCCAAAATTTCCGCAAAGAACGGGCGCTGTTTGGTAAACCTATAGACTCTGATGAGGCGTTGCATTTTAGTGCTGTAACCAATGCATAAAAGCAAACGACTGCTAAGACCCCACAGCCGGCTAAGCCACCTAGCCAACATGATCCAAGCCCCCTACAGCACCGTCTGGGACTGCTGCTGCGACCATGGCCTGCTGGGCATGTCGCTGCTTAACGCTGGATACGCCGACGAAGTGATTTTTGTCGATGTGCTTGAAAATATAATGACCAGCCTCACCGACAGGCTGGTTCAGGACTTCCCGCAGAATCAATACCGCTGGCAGGTTCGCTGCGACGATATAAAAAACATCGTCGTACCCAATGCTGACTCGCAATTATTTATTATCGCCGGGGTTGGCCCACACCAGACTACTGAATTTATAGACAGCCTCTGCGCCTCTGCCCCTGACACCGCCTTTGATCTACTAATCTGCTCGGTACATGGCAGCTATTCTGTGCGCCAAACCCTGATTAATCAGGGTTATAGGCTCAAAGCTGAGCGCATTATCTGTGATAAAAACCGCTTCTATGAGGCCATCTATGTGTCCAAAAGCGCAGACCAAACCCTGGTAGACACAGGCAGCCAAATGTGGAACTGGCCCGACCCCATGCACCAGGACTACTGGCACAGAACCGTTGGCCATTATCAGCAAAAAGCCAAAAACGACTCAGCGCAGTTCCAGCCCATTGTTGAGCGATATCAACTATTGCGAGCCGCCATAGAAAATACAGCCGGCATTATACAAAAGCAAAGGTAGGCACTAGACTGTACCTCGACGCCAATGCCTATCGCGTCAGCTTTATGCTTACCGTTCCAAGCAAACTAGGAGCCCAACCTGTGCTGTTATTGGAAAACTTTGTCGCCCTATTTATGGAATCAGCCCCCTGGTTGATACTGGGGCTCACCGTGGCCGGCATAATGAAAGTACTGGTACCCAGCCAACTGCTGGCCGAGCACCTGGGCGGTTCAGGCCCAGGCGCCACCGTGAAAGCCGCACTCTTTGGCGCCCCGCTACCCCTGTGCTCCTGCGGCGTTATTCCCGCCGCCCTAGGTCTGCGCCGCAGCGGCGCCTCCAAAGCCGCCACCACCTCATTTCTAATATCTACACCAGAGACAGGCGTAGATAGCATTTCCATCTCCTACGCCATGCTCGGGCCCTTTATGGCCATTATTCGGCCTATTGCCGCCATCAGCAGTGCAATAACCGCAGGCCTGTTAGTGGGCAAAGACCAGACCGCGCCCAGCACGGCCGGCCAGAGCGATGGCGATTCCTGCTGTAACTCAGCGTCTCAGCTACAACAAGAGCCACAATCGGAATCTAGCTGCTGCAGCCAACAGCAAAAACAGCCCGGCTTTATGGCTCAATTAGGCGCCGGACTGCGCTTTACCTTTATAGACCTGGTTAAAGATATCAGCCTATGGCTAGTGATTGGCCTCGGCTTTGCCGCATTGATCAAGACCTTTGTACCCGCCGAGTTTCTTGTGCAATGGGGCCATGGTTGGCTGGCCTTTGTGGTTATGGCACTGGTGGGTGTACCCATGTATATCTGCGCCACCGCCTCCACGCCCATAGCCGCAGGCCTGTTGTTCTCAGGCGTATCCCCCGGGGCAACTCTGGTCTTTATGCTGGTGGGCCCGGCCACCAATATAGCCACCATGGCACTGGTGAAGAACGAGCTGGGCAGGCGTACATTGGTTATCTATCTGGCCAGCGTAGTGGGGGTTGGTTTTATCTTTGGTTATCTCACCAACTACTTGGCAGCACTATGGGGTATGGATTTTTTGGCCCAGGCGCAGCATGTACATAGCATGGTGAATCCCCTGCTGACCAATGGCACTAGCATCCTGTTGGCTGGGTTGATGGCTTATGGGTTGGCTGCGAAGTTTATAGGTGAATCGGTCAATACCTGAGTTTTGGGGTGTATCTGAAAGAGATCCTTCACTGGGTTCAGGATGACCCCAAAAGCTCGCTAGATAAAGGTTGTCGATTGCCACTTACTGTCCGCAGTATGTCAAACAGTGCTCAAGCAAAGCCTTAGCAGGCAATCTTGAGACCTTGAGCAGCAGGGACGTATTTACAGCGAGTCTCAAGATTGCCTGCTAAGGCTTTGCTCCCGCCGCATCGACAAACCCAACACTCCGGACATAAAAAAAGCGGCCCGAAAGCCGCTTTTTTCAATACCTTAAAAGAACCTACCAACCAGTAATTTCTTTCAGGCCATTACCAATATCAGCCAGGCTGCGTACCGTCTTAACACCGGCATCTTCCAGCGCCGCAAATTTCTCGTCTGCAGTGCCTTTACCACCAGAAACAATGGCGCCCGCATGGCCCATACGCTTACCAGCAGGTGCAGTCACACCAGCAATATAAGACACCACAGGCTTGGTGACATTGGCTTTAATATAAGCCGCCGCTTCTTCTTCTGCAGTACCACCAATCTCACCGATCATCACAATGGCTTCGGTAGCTGGGTCTTTCTCAAATAGCTCGAGAATATCGATAAAGCTAGAACCGGGAATCGGGTCGCCGCCAATACCTACGCAAGTAGACTGACCAAAACCATAGTCCGTAGTCTGCTTAACCGCTTCGTAGGTCAGAGTACCTGAACGAGAAACGATACCGACCTTACCGGGTAAGTGAATATGACCTGGCATAATGCCGATCTTGCATTCGCCTGGAGTAATAACGCCCGGGCAGTTGGGCCCAATCAGACGCACGCCCAAGGTGTCGCAAACCACTTTACAGTCGAGCATATCCTGAGTAGGAATGCCTTCAGTAATACAGACAACCAACTTTAAGCCAGCGTTAGCCGCTTCCAGAATAGAGTCTTTACAAAATGGTGCAGGTACATAGATAACCGAGGCCTCTGCGCCTGTGGCTTCAACAGCCTCTGCAACTGTATTAAATACCGGCAGACCCAGATGCTCAGTGCCGCCCTTACCTGGGGTTACACCACCAACCATTTTTGTACCGTACTCAAGCGCTTGCTCTGAGTGGAAAGTACCCTGCCCGCCCGTAAAACCCTGGCAGATAACCTTAGTATCACTATTGATTAAGATAGACATATTAGTTACCTCCTGCGGCTTTAACAGCTTGTTGTGCGGCATCCGTTAGGCTGGTTGCTGCAATAATAGCCAGGCCAGACTCGGCCAGCTTTTTAGTACCCAGCTCGGCGTTGTTGCCCTCAAGGCGAACAACCACTGGAATTTGCACACCCACTTCCTCAACTGCACCAATCACACCGTCGGCAATCAGGTCGCAGCGCACAATACCGCCAAAGATATTGATCAGTACCGCTTTAACATTGCTGTCAGAGAGAATAATTTTAAAGGCTTCAACCACACGCTCTTTGGTTGCACCGCCGCCTACATCGAGGAAGTTGGCCGGTGAACCACCGTGCAGGTGCACAATATCCATAGTACCCATAGCCAGGCCAGCGCCGTTGACCATGCAGCCAATATTGCCGTCCAGAGCCACATAGTTGAGCTCAAATGAGGCCGCATGAGCTTCGCGAGCATCTTCCTGTGAGGGGTCGTGCATGGCTTTGATCGCAGGCTGACGGTAGATTGCATTGCCATCAATAATCACCTTGGCATCCAGACAGTGCAGATTGCCTTCGTCGGTGATAACCAGGGGGTTTATCTCCAACAGTTCCAAGTCTTTCGCTTTAAACATCTTGGCCAGACCCATAAAGATCTGCACAAACTGCTTAATCTGCACCCCTTTAAGGCCCAGCTTAAACGCCAGATCACGGCCCTGGTAAGGCTGTGCGCCTGTCAGAGGGTCGATAATGGCTTTTAGAATTTTCTCGGGAGTCTCTTCCGCAACCTTCTCAATCTCAACACCGCCCTCGGTGGAGGCCATAAAGATAATACGGCGAGTAGCACGGTCGACCACGGCGCCAAGATACAGCTCCTGGTCAATATCAGTACAGGTCTCAACCAGAATACGGCTAACCGGCTGGCCATTGGCATCGGTCTGGTAGGTCACCAGGTTTTTGCCCAGCCAGTGGTTGGCAAACTCTTCAATTTCGGTTTTGGAGCTCACCAGCTTTACGCCGCCAGCTTTACCTCGGCCACCAGCGTGCACCTGGGCCTTAACAACCCATTTGTCACCGCCAATGGTATCGGCAGCAGCTGCTGCTTCCTGTGCGGTCTCTGCAGCAATGCCCTTAGACACTGGCAGTCCGTACTCAGCAAATAGCTGCTTACCCTGATATTCGTGCAGGTTCATACTTCTCTTCCCGTTAAATCTTTCGGATGGATGGTTGCCCGGGCTAGCGCCCGGGGGTTAAAAGGTATTGTTAACTGGGCTTAGCGACGCTTGCGATTGGCAATATGAATAGCAGAGCCATTCACAGCCAGTGCTGCTTCGTGAACAGTTTCCGACAGAGTCGGGTGACCAAATACGGTCATACCTAAGTCTTCTGCACTGGAGCCAAACTCCATTGCAATGGCTACCTGCTGAAAGAGGTCCGCGGCGCTGGGGCCAACAATATGGCAACCCAGAATGCGGTCTGTGTCAGCATGGGCAATAATCTTAACCATTCCATCGGTATCATTGGCGGCCATAGCGCGGCCACTGGCTGCAAAGGGAAACACACCTATGTTGTAGGGTTCGCCTGCGGCTTTAATCTGTTCTTCGGTCTGGCCCACAGAGGCAACCTCTGGGTGGGTGTAAATCACATTGGGCACTATGTCGTAGTTCATCTGAGCTTTGTGGCCGGCAATAATCTCAGCCACCATCACGCCCTCTTCTGAACCTTTGTGAGCTAGCATGGGCCCGCGCACCAGATCGCCAATGGCATAAACACCAGAGACGTTAGTGGCACATTGGTCGTTAACAAATACAGTACCGCGCTCATCCAGCTGCACACCGCTATCTTCGGCCAGCAGGCCATCGGTAAAGGCGCGTCGGCCTACACAGACAATCAGCTTATCGAAGGTTTCTTTGTGCTCAGAGCCATCCGCAGTCATAAAGGTCACTTCAACAGCCCCTTTAACAATCTCGGTGCCAGTCACGCGGGCGCCCAGGCGTATATCCAGGCCCTGCTTGGTAAAGATCTTTTTAGATTCTTTGGCTATAGCCTTGTCCATAATGGCCAGAAAGTCTTCCATAGCCTCCAGCAACACAACATCTGAGCCCAGACGGTTCCATACAGAACCCAGTTCCAGACCAATCACGCCAGCACCAATAACGCCCAAACGCTTGGGCACTTCGCCAATTTCAAGGGCACCGGTAGAATCCACAATCAGATCGCCATCAACCTTGGCCACGGGAATATCTATAGGCAGTGAACCAGAGGCCAGAATCACATTGCCCGCTTCAATCACAGACACAGTGCCATCGTTGGCAGTCAGCTCGACTTTCTTACCGGCCAACAACTTGCCTTTGCCATACAGCGCAGTCACGCCATTAGCTTTAAACAGACCGGCAATACCGCCCGTCAGCTGATTAATAATCTTGTTTTTGCGGTCTAGCATGGCAGGAATATCCATGGCCACACCTTTGGTGCTGATACCATGAATGCCCAGATCTTCCTTGGCCTCATGATACTTATAGGAACTATCCAGCAATGCTTTAGACGGGATACAGCCCACATTTAAGCAGGTACCGCCATTAACGCCCTTGCCTTCATCATTCTGCCACTTCTCAATACAGGCGGTTTTAAGCCCCAACTGAGCGGCGCGTATGGCGGCAACATAGCCAGCGGGGCCACTACCAACTACCACAACATCATATTTATCTGACATTTAAATACCTATTTATCAATAACTTACGTGTTAAATTTCAAGTAAAATCTTAGCTGGATCTTCGATTAACTGCTTAATCGTAACCAAGAATTGTACCGCTTCCTTGCCATCGATCAGGCGGTGATCATAGGACAGCGCCAGATACATCATAGGACGTATCTCCACCTGACCATTGACCGCTACCGGACGCTGC